>JAISLN010000315.1 GCA_031290835.1 Prevotellaceae bacterium | reverse complement strand
GGGTAGGGTGTTCAGAAGGTACGAAATTTTTCTTCCGAAAATTGAGCTGAAAAAGGAGGTAGCGAAAACCTCATTTTCACCTAATTCCTCAAACAAAACCACCTCAGTAGCAAAAGTATATGATGCGAATAGTAACCTCATTACCTCATTGTTTGCTCGCAGCATAGCCCAATGAGGTTAATGAGGTTGGGTTGCAGGTGGCGTATTTCATGGCTACTGAGGTCGTTTTGTTTTGAAATTAGGTGAAAATGAGGTTGTTGAGGAAGTTGATTTCGGCAAAAATCAGCAGAAAAAATTACGCAGGTCTGAACACCCTACCCGTGGGGATGCGCCTTTCGGTAGAACCGGCACAAACCTCGCCTCTCTTTGCATCCCGTAGGGATGCATCTCTCGGTAGAAATGGCAAAAACCCCATCATCATCTTTGCATCCCGTAGGGATGCATCTCTCGGTAAAAAATATAACATCCTGATATAAAGGTTGAAAAATGTAGCGGCGTTTCTACCGAGAGATGCATTCCTACGGAATGCAAAGAGCCGCGCGAGGGATGTTTTTCTACCGAGAGATAATCCCTACCGAGATGCAACGAGAGCAGGCGGAGTGTTTTTCTATCAAGAGCTAAAAAAACAGGCGTTTTTTCAGCGAGCTAATGCTCCTAACGGACAACTTGGGATTGCTACGCAGCGGGAGCAGGGAGATGCCGCAGCGGGGCGCAGCGGGGTTTTCCTTATGCGGGGGGCTTCCTCAAAAAAATCCCCGCAGGAGCCGACGCTTTTACTGTCGCATTCCCTGCGGGGACTTTGAAAATAGGGATTAATTAGTAAGTATATACAATGGTATCTATATTTGTAGTTGGCGAATAAGTATTCCATGCGAAAACCTCAGTCGCAGGATCTATCGTCACCTGTTTAGGTTTCACGGTGAGGTTGTAAGTGTATTCCTTAGCTGCCTCCCATGTTGCAGCAGGCATACCGACTGGTAATGTGGTCACTGTCGTATCCGAAGCTAAAGTTAAAGTTGATGCTGTAGTTATAACGTCATACACCAACGTTACAGATAGGTTGCCGGGACTGGTAGCCTGCGGTATAAGCATCAGGTAAGTATTGGCAGTAGCGCACAAATTAATAGGAGTGCTTTTCTTCAGAGTGTCATTGCCGGAGAACAGCGTGTCGGGGGTATCGCTATAAAGCCAACGACTAGAAGTAAGAGACCAACTACCAATCGTATCTTTCGAGGGGAAAGTATAAGTACCTTCAGCGGATATTTTGTTGGCTTCATACTTAAGCACCAGATATTTTACCTTTATGGTTGTTGCGACTGTATCAATATTTTGGTCTAACTTGGCTGTAAATCCTATTTTTGACAAGATATGTCTGAAATTGAATTTCACTTTACCATCGCCTTCACCTGTCTTGTCGGTCACTACAGCGGCAACCAAATCTACCTGATCTGAAGCCCGTTGTTGGACTGTGAAACCTATCTTCGGGTTATTGTTTGCCTGCCCGTCAGCGGAAGCGTCATTGGAGTTGGATAAAGCAAAGAAAGTTACTTTGCCCCAAGTGGTGTTGTCTTTTCTCGGCCAGTACTTGGCGGGGGCGTACTTCCATGATGTTCCGCCCCACGTTACGGGCTGGTCGTCCATAAAGTTGGGGTTTGCGGATGCGCCGGAGACGTAAGTAGCCCAATCCGTCACTCCTGTGGAGTAAGCAAGCACCTTAAAGCCCGCCGCCGGAGCTTTGAGTCCGGCATCGGTTAAGACAGCCGCTTTGGGCGAAGCTGCGGCAGAGCCGCGTGATACCCTGTCCAAAAATGTTCCGAAGCCAATAGGGGCGGCTTCTTCTGTTGTCAACTCCGGATCGACAACTTCGTCGGTGGCGCAGGAGGCTACCGATAGCGCGGCAGCTACGGCTGCCAAAATGTAAACCTTTTTCATAAAAACAAAAATTAAAAAATTGAAAAATAAAGAAATTGAAAAAAATAGAAAAACAAAATTATTTTCCTATGCTGATTATCATGTATATGCAGCTAACGCTTAGCGCCTACTCCACCGGCACGTTCACAATGGTGTTGTCGCCCCACTCGTCCACCTTTACCTCAAACAAGCCGCTTGCGTCGTCAACGGGCACCTTGTCTATCTCTATTAGGGGGTCGCCCGGGGCGCCCAAGCCCAGCGCTATCTTTGGGTTTTCGCCGTCGCCTCCCCGCAGCGCTTCGCGCAGCATTTCGGTAATGTCTCTTTCGAGGTTGTATTCCGTTCCGTCGTGCAGCACAAAGTGCATTTGGAGCATGTTTGCCTCCGCCGTATCTGCCACGCCAAAGGAAACGAAGGCGCCCGTTAGCGTTCCGTCCACTAAGGTTGGCGGGTAGAGGGTTTTGCGCATCGTAAAGAGCTGCGTGGCGGGCACTCCGTTGGTGGCTTCTGCGGCCAGAAAAACGCCTTCGGCCAGGTTGGTTACCGCCACCATTGGGTCGCTATCGTGCAGGTAGCGCAGGTTTTTTACGTGGAGCGTTACCTCTACAACAAAGCTTAGCTTTTTTGGCTCAAGCGTAATGCTTGGGCGCTCTCGCTTTCCGCTAAGCATGTCGTAGCTCACCACCAGCTCGCTTTGGTGCGCGGCCGCCAGCACGTTGAGCGAGGGGGTGGCGTCGTAGTAGGCGGCTCGGGGTGCTACGCGGGTCGACCGGCTGCCTGCGGCTGGCGTTGCGTAGCGGAGGTATGCCTCAAAGTCATGGTAGCTGCCTGTTGCTCGAAAGGAGGCGTTGTCGTGCGACGCCACCGTTTCGTTAATTACCAGCATGTTGTACCTCCCCACGTGCAGCTTGAGGCTGTCCGCCGTAAGGCCGTCGCTACTCACCTCGTTGGTAAGGCGCAGCTCCACCCGTTTGCCCGTTTCCTGCGCAAAGACGTAAATGCTCACGCCTTCCGGATGCACCCCCGCTTTCCGCCAGCTTACTTCTATCGGCACCCATACGCCTGCGTCGCTAAATATTTCGCGGCGGGTATCGCACCCCGCGAGGGAGCAGAGCGACAAGAGCTGCAGGAGCGCGTTTCCGATGCTAAGGTGCTTTAGGTGCATCTGTGTCCAAATCTATGGCTGTAGGCGGCTCGGGCTCATCTACAGCATCTTTATCCATATTCTTTTTATCAACAACCCACTCGGCCTTTCTGTTGAAGCTCCACACCAGCAATATTCCGGCTTTGATGGGGTAGAGGGCATTTAGCCTCCTGTTTGGTCCCGATTTTACCAGCGTTTGGCTGCCGTCGGCGCGCTCCACCGTGTAGCGGCGGTAGCTGCTGAGCAGGTACCCCGCTCCCGCCGTGAGCTCCACCCTCCAGCTTTGTCCCAGCGGCAAGGCGTATCCTCCCGTCAAGCCCCCCATGGCGGTAAGCTCGCCCTGCACGCCCTTGGCGCTCTCCAGCTGAACGTCGAAAAATCCGGAGGATGCAAAAGCCCCTACAAACCAGCCCGTCTGCACGGGCTGCTTTTCATTGCGGCGCATCCAGTAGCGCGCCTCCAGCTCGGCGGCTTCTACCTGCCAGCAAAACGACCATTCGCGCTCCAGCCACCAGCCCCGCATAAATCCTGCGCTAATGCTCCAGCGCTTGCCGATGGCTACCTCTGCCGCTACGTTGGGGGTTAGCGCCATGTTGTACAGCATGTTGGTCTTCAGCGAAAAAATCGGTTGATATTCCGTAACTTTCATAGTAGAGAAGTTCGATACTCTCGCAAGGGGCAGCTGCCCTGCTGCCGGACGCACCGCAAGAAGAAACAACAGCATGGCGAATAATATGTCTGCTGTAAATTTCGGCATAGTCTTTGTTCGTTAACCCACCAGCTTGCAGCTTTTGCAGGAGCGTGGCTTGCAGAAAGCGGCGCAGGCAACTTGGGGAAATTTATACCAGCGCTTGTATTGTTATACTTCGTTTGCATATATTCGCAAACAAGTAGGATGCAAAGGTATAAAAAGTTTTTAACAAGACAAATTTTTCACCTATTTTTTTTACGCGCTACAGGAGTAGCCCTTAGCTCTTATCAACCTAAGGGGAGCGTGTATTTGTAAAAACAATTTCTTTTGCACGCCTACCCTACGAGACTTGCCATAACGATTATCTTTTTGAGGGGGGGGGGATTTTTAAACGCCCACGACCGTCACCGTTTTTCCGTTCACCGCTTCCTTCTTCATGTAGAGCTTATCGTCCCACCTAACCGCTGTTCGGCGGTCAAAAACCACCAGCCAGCCCTCGCTGCAGCCGTGCAAGTCCATGTAGCGGGCGGTTTGCTCAAGGCCTTCCGTCAGATATTTCTCCCCGTGGCGCAGCTTCAGCTCTATCGGGTACTTCCGGTTTTCGTACGTCAGGCAGAGGTCGAGGCGGCCGGTGCCGGAGGCCATTTCGCGGG
>JAISLN010000314.1 GCA_031290835.1 Prevotellaceae bacterium | reverse complement strand
CACCAGCGCTATCCCCTTGCCCAGCTCCAGCGTGTTTTCGCCCTTTTCAAAGCGGTAGGCGTGAACGTTTACCGAAGGCATCCCTGCTATGTCGAGGGCGTTTGCCACGCGCACTTCGGCTTGTCCGCGGTCGTTGGCGTTGGCGTTGGTTTCGAGGGTGGGCGGCTGCAGGTAGTCGCTGCTGCCGGCGTTGAAGTAGCCTACCAGCACGTTCACCGCCTCGTCGCAGCTAAAGGCAATGCTCGTTTTTTCATTCTTTTGGATTTTCATCGGCAGCTTTACGGCTACAAGGTTTTGCAGCTCGCCTGCCACGTCCTGCACCGTCAGCGCGGTGTCGGCAAATAGCGCGGCGCCTTTTGCCAGCGGGCATGTTTCCGGTTGCTTGTTGAGCAGGCGTACTTTTGCCGGCGCAAGAGGCTCGCCGGTCAGCCCGGCAGGTGCAGCGCCGTCGGCCGAAGCTTTGAGCAGGGCAATATTTTTTTTGAAGTTGCTCAGCTCGCGCTCGTAGTGCGGCAGCATTTCTGCCCATGTTTTATTTTTGCCGTCGTCGCCGCCAATGGGTATGCGGCGTTGCTTGGTTTGCATGCTGTTTGCGTATAGGTAGGCGTTTTCCGTCAGCGCCACCAGCTCGCGCCAGCAGGCAAGGCTTTTCTCAAGGTAGGGCAGCGCGGCGTCCAGATCGTTTACGTTCTTTGAATACCGGTAGCGCAGCGTCAGCTCGCCCGCCCTTACTTTTTCCGCAAAGAAGCGGGCAAATGCGTAGAGGCAGCGCATGTCATTTTGGAGGCGCAAAAATTCGTCGCGATTTTTCGTTACGTGCGGCGCCGCTTTTTCGGCGGCCTTTACGGCAAACTTGCCGTGCCGCACCGCTTCGGCAATAATTTGCGGCGGCGTTTCGCCCGTGTGCGGCTCTTGCTTCCACTCCTTTTCGGCGTACTCAATCAGCTTCTCGCCTTCGGGGCCGCACGATTCGTAAAATCCCGGATAGATTTTGAACTTGTAGGGGTTTACCAGCTGCGCCATGAACATGCCCAGCTGCAACGTTTGCCGGTTTCCTTCGGTAATGCCAAAGCGCCGCAGCAGCTTTGGGGCAATTTCTCCGCTTTCGTTGTAGGCTTCCATGATGTTGCGGCCGTACTTTCCGCAGCCGTAAAAGTCGCCCAGCTCCTTTGCCCAGTACTTTGCCTCGCTGCGCGGGCTGCGTTGGCTATTCCACGCATAGCGCGCCCACGCCTTGTACCATATCCGGTCGCGCTCTATCTCCAGCAGGCGCGGCGTAGCTTTGTCGGCGGTGTACGGATAATCCCAGTACGAGGCTTGCGGGTAGAGGTGCAGCCCGTTGGCGCCGTGCACCTCGTGCATGGCGATTACGGTTTTGCGAATGAACTCCGGCGCTCCGTAGCGGTAAGGCTCAAGGTTGGCGAGGATGTGCACGTTGTCGATGTGTACCGACCCGAGCTGACTCAAGTCCTTGTGGATTTTTGCCCATGGCCCGCGCGGCTGATACGTGGTGAGCGATTCGCCCGTGTACTTGGACATGGTGTACAGGTTTTTGTAAATCGGCAGCGCGGCGGCCATTACGCTTTTTGCGTCGGTATCGTGCGCACGGAGCAGAATGGGCGGCTCGTCGCTGCGGCCAAGGGCTGCCAGCCCGTCTTTCACGCCGGGGATAATGGTTTGCGTAAACCACTCCACGTCGTCTTCGTTGCGCATGGCTTCGCCCAGCGTAACGAGCAGCCCTACGTTGGGATATTTTTCGATAAAGGCGGCGATGGACTTGCGCGTATAGTCGGCAATCAGGGGGATAATGGGGCGTCCTCTGTCCTGCGTTTTGATTTGGTGCTTTTCGGCAAAGGGTTTGGGAACAATGATGTTGTAGAACATTTGGATGACAAAAATCCCGCGCTTGTTGGCTTCTGCCGTGAGGAAGCCAAAAATTTCCTCGTTCTTGGCAAACGTTTCTTCATCCACCTCCAGCGCGTATGGGTAATCGTCGAGCTTCACCAGCGATGCAAACGGATGTCCGTTCCACAGGTAGAGCGAGTTCATGCGGTTTTCCACCAGCATGTCGAGGTAGCGTAGCCACAGGTTTTTGTCGTAAAACCACGGAAACGTTTCCGGCGTATAGGGGTACTCGTACACCGTGCGGCCGGGCAGGTAGTAGGGTTTTTGCACGCCGATGCACGCTCCCCGCAGCACCATTTCGGGATGGTCAACAAGCGCTATCTTTTTCGGCAGCGCGCCGATGCGCTTCACGTGGTCGGCCAGCTCCAGGCAGCCGTACAGCGCACCGGAGGCGTCAACGCCGGCTACTGCGATAGCATTTTTGCCGGAGCTGATGACAAATCCCTCCTTGTCGGCGCACTTATCCAGCAGCACGCCCGCCTGCGACGCCCGCAGCTGCACAAAATCCTCATCCAGCTCGCCCACAACAACGGTAAAGCTTGCCTCCGGCAGCTGCCGGCTATTGTTGACCGACACGGGGTAGCCCTCCTTTGCCAACGCCTGCGCCAGACGGCTTACGCCAAACGCCACGCGCGGCGAAACGCTATCCGCCGTAACGATGGATACGGGCAGCTTGCTGTTGCTGCCGCTGCACGCAAGCAGCAGCGCGGCGGCGAGGCAAGACAAAACAAATGGTAACTTTTGCATAGTGTATCGCTTTTGAGGGGTTAAACAATTCAGGGGAATTTTTTGGCGCGCTATTTTTTGGCGGCGTTGAGCAGCTCATGCAGCTTGTCCGCGCTTTTTACGGCGTTTGCCGGAAGGCGCTCGCCGCCAGCGCCAAACACCAGCAGGTCTGCGCGGCTTTCTACGGTGCACTTGGATTCGTCAATGTTACCGTTCTTATCCGTCACCGCGCCCAAGTTCAGCCCCAAATGCTCCGCCAAAAACCGGTAGGCAGCCTTTCGCTTCGACAGGCCGTAGTCGTGCCCTTCGTCGGCAAAATGTTCGTTTTTTATCCGCTCCGGCTTTCCGTAAAAGCCGTATATTTTTTGCAAAAACGGCAGTTCTACCTCCGGCGTTGCGCTTGTCCAGTCTTTGCCGTCGGAGAGCGTCAGCTGCGGGCGCGGGGCAAACATGGCCGCCAGCTCCGCGTTGTTTGTCCCGCCGCCGCAGAGGTGCACCGGCGTCCCGCTTTCGCACGGACACCCGCCCATGAAGTACGACGATAGCATCACCACCGGTATGCTCACCTTTATGCGGCTGTCGATAGCCGCCACCAGCATGGCTTGCGACCCGCCGCCGGAGCCGCCTGTGATGGCCACGCGGTTGGGGTCGGCGCTCTTGAGCGTGCAGAGGTAGTCGAGGATGCGAATAGCGTTGAGCGTTTGCATGGTATGCGCAATGCTGCGGCGATGGTCGGTTTCCTGAAATTGCAGCAGCGATTCGCCCCACGCAAACAGGTCGTAGCTCACGGCAATAGCGCCCATGCGCGCCTGCATAGCGCACCGCAGCTGTTGGTCGGCGCGATAGCGACCGTCGCCAAAGTGGCCGTTGGGGTTCAAGATGATGGGGGACAAGCCTGCCGGTTTGAGCGGCTTGTAGATGGAGCCGCAGGCGTAGGCTCCCGGCAAAACCTCCAGCGCAAAGTTTTCGACCGTGTAGCCAACAAATTTGCGCGGCTTGGTGAGGATGGGCGGCGTGCCCGGGCTTTTGGGCATGGGCAGCAGCCCAAGTGCGCCAACCATGCAGGTGCGCAGCGAATCGCGGCGAGCCTCCCACGAGGCGCTATCGCTGTATAGGGTCAGCAGGTAGCTCAAAAATTCTTTGCCCTCATCGAGGGTGCGGCGCGGATATTCGTAGTATTTTATTTTGTACGTAGCGTCTTGCTCCTTCACCGCCTTCATGTCAAAAGGCGCGAGCACGTTGGCGAGCGTTTGCTCCACGCTGTACGGGCGAATACGCCAATCGGCGTAGGTTAGCGTCCGTCCGTCAACCATATCCGGCGAAAATTTGAGGCGCACGCCAAAGCGTTTTTGCACGTCAAGCAGCACCTCTTTGAGCGGCCGCTTGTAGAGGCTATCGGCGCTTTGGCTGTCATGGGAGTGCGCATGCGCGGACAGGGCAAAAAGGAAAAGAATGGCGGCAATCCCCGAATTTTTCATACAAAAAACAAGCTATGTGTGATTATGGCAAGGCAGACTGACGGCAAAAATCTACGGAAAACCCTACTTGGCGTCGTTGTCGGCCATGGCGTCGGCGTCAATGAGGATGCGGCCGCAGTATTCGCATACGATAATTTTTTTGCTCAGCTTAATGTCCACCTGCCGCTGCGGTGGAATTCTGTTGAAGCAGCCTCCGCAGGCGTCGCGGCGCACCGACACCACCGCCAAGCCGTTCCGCGCGTTGGCGCGAATACGCTGATAGGCGCTATATAGCCGGGGCTCAATTTTATCTTTGTACGCCTCCGAGCTTTTGCGGAGGTCATCCTCCTCGCGCTGCGTTTCGTTGGTGATTTCTTTCAGCTCTTTTTGCTTTGTTTCCAGCGCTATTTTTTTATCGTTAAGGGTATTGGTAGTTTCGTCAACGAGGCGTTTTTTTTCTTTGGCCTGAAAGGAGAACTCTTTAATCTTTTTTTCGCTCAGCTCAATCTCCAGCGTTTGAAATTCTATTTCTTTTGAGAGCGAATCAAATTCGCGGTTGTTGCGCACATTCTTTTGCTGCTCGCCATACTTTTTTATCAACGCCTTAGACGTTTCAATATCGTTCTTTTTTTTCAGCACCATGCTTTCCATTTCGCGCACTTCGGATTGGTAGTTTTTTACGCGCGTTTCAAGTCCCCCAATCTCATCTTCAAGGTCTTGCACCTCAAGCGGCAGCTCGCCGCGCAGACGTATGATTTCATCAATTTTGGAATCAATAAGCTGAAGCTCATAAAGGAATTTTAGCTTATTTTCGATGGGAACATCAATAGTATCTGTTGCTGTTTTCGTTTTTGCCATGGAGTGGTACTTTTGTATTTTATTAGTTGGGTTAAATTAGTACTCGCAATAGTCTGATTTACAGATAGCCAATTTGATTAATGGCGTACTTCACCAAGTAGGGCGCAAAGGTAGGAAATTTTTTTGTTATAACCTCGTAAAAAATTTCTATTGCGAAAATTTCACTTTCGTAGTGCCCTACATCAACAACGGTAATGCGTCCGTCGGCTTCCTGCAGCTGATGGTACTTGAAATCTGCGCTCACAAAGGCGTCTGCGCCGCAGGCTATCGCCCTGTTGGTGAGGATGCTACCGCTACCGCCGCACACCGCCACCTTGTGAATATCACGGTTGCCGGAGGCGACGTATCTTATGCTTGGTGCGCTAAATACCTGCTTTACAAGCTGCAAAAAATCGTTGCTCTTGAGCGGGTTTTCAAGCTCTCCAACCATGCCAAGCCCTACGCAGGCGTGCTCGTTGAGCAACGGGTAGAGGTCGTAGGCTACCTCCTCGTAGGGGTGCACGGCGCGCATGGCGGCAACAGCGCCGCTCACCTGCGATTCGTGCGCTATCACCTCTACCTTTTCTTCCGGCTCGCGGTGCAGCTCTCCCCGTTTCCCCGCAAAGGGCGTAGCCAGTGCTCCCGCCAAAAAGGTGCCCGTGCCCTGTGCGCTAAAGCTGCAGCTGCCGTACTGCCCAATGCAGCCCGCGCCGGCAGCAAACATTGCCTGCCGCACCGCTTCGGCGTGCGCCGACGGAGCGTAAACGGCAATTTTTACGAGGCGGTTGGCCGGCTGCAAAATGCTCCGGTTTTTCAGCGCCAGCCTGTCGCACATTTTTTCGCTCACGCCTCCGCGCACGCTGTCGAGGTTGGTGTGGGCGGCATACAGCGCAATGTTGTGCGCAACGGCCAGCTGCACCACGCGCTCGGTGGCGGTGCTGCCGGTGAGGCGCTTCAGCCCGCCAAAGATAGCGGGGTGGTGCGAAATGATAAGGTTGATGTTGGCCTCAACCGCTTTTTGCACCACGCGCTCGGTAACGTCGAGGCAGAGCAGGGCGCCGGTGGCCTCATTTTGCGGGTTGCCTACGCTCAAGCCCGAGTTGTCGTAGCTTTCCTGATAGGCAACGGGGGCCAGCTCCTCTATGGCGCCTGTGATTTGCGCAATGGTCATGGGTAAAATAAAAATGTTGACGCCAAAAAATTATAGGGAATCTTTCACCTCCAGCAGCATTGCCCTGATGTTTTCCAAAGATTTTACTATTTCGAGGTTTATTTCCTCGTCGGTCATTTTGCTTTTCAGCCGCTTGCGCGCGCCGTCAAGGGTTAAGCCTTCCTCTTTTACTAGGTGGTAAATGATGCGGAAGTTGTCCACGTCCTTTTGCGTGAACAGGCGGTTGCCTCTCTTGTTTTTGTTTGGCTTGATAATGTCAAACTCTCGCTCCCAAAACCGGATAAGCGATGTATTTACCCCAAACATGTCGGCAACCTCGCCGATGGAGAAGTAAATTTTTTCTATTTTGGGCTGTTTGTACGGCATAGCTGTCAGAATTTCAAATTGCGTTTCACTTTCAAACTTAATCAGTCGAACGATTGCCCCTTGCTCGACGCTATATGGATGAGCATTTGGTAATCTTCGGGTGTAATATCTTTAAAAAAGTAGTGTATAGGGTTAACCGTATGGTTATTCTTGTGCACCTCGTAGTGCAGGTGCGGCGCAGTAGAGCGGCCGCTGTTGCCCACCAGCCCGATAACGTCGCCACGCTTTACCCGCGCTCCCTGCGACACGTTTGCCTTGAGCAGGTGGGCATACGTAGTGCGGTACCCGTTGTTGTGGTTGAGCGTAACGGTGAGGCCGGTGCCGCGCAGCGAGTTGTGCACCGATTCAACAACGGCGTTTCCCGTAGCGTAAACGTTGGTGCCCGGAGGCGCGGTGAAGTCTATGCCGCTGTGCATTTTGAACACCTTGTAGAACGGATGGATGCGCATGCCGTAGGTTGCCGCTATTCGCCGCAGGTCGTTGTTGCTCACCGGTTGAGACGCCGGCATAAATTGCAGCGAGGGGTTGCCCTGCGCCTGCTCAACGAGGCTTCTTAGCCGCACCGTTTGCTTGCTGATGATGGAGTCCAGCCGGTCTATTCCGTTTTTGGTTTGCCGCGTGAGCGTAATGTTGTCTATATGTTCGATGTCGGTTAGGTTTTGCTCCTTTTCGGCAGCGCTGAGGGAGGGCGATTCGGCTTCAAAAATGTGGAGGTAAATATCGGCGTCCCGCTGCTCGAGGTAGTCCACAAGCGTCTGAATTTGCTCGTGCTGCTCAATCAGCTCTTGGTAGGTGTCGGAAAGCGTGCGGTTGACTTCGGCCAACCGTTGCTCCTGAGGCGTGCTGAAAAATTGGGCAAAAAGCGCGTAGTAGCCAACCAAAAACAGCGCCCCGACGATCATCCAAAGCACTCCCTGCCGTACAATTCCCAGTACGGTAGAGCGAACTTCGTCGAAGTCGAGCGTTTCGTGGTTGAATTTAAACTTTTTTGCCATCTAATTTTTCAGCTCTTAATTATTTAGTTCTTAGTATTCCATAGCCGGCTTATCAGCATCCTCCTTCAGCGCCTTGATGATTTTGTTGTACTCCGCTTCGCTAACATCTGTACTGAAAAAGTTAATTGGGTTAACATCCTCATTTTTAAACAAAACTTCATAGTGCAAGTGCGTACCTTTTGATCTTCCGGTGTTGCCCATTAGCCCAATCAGCTGCCCGCGCTTAATTTTTTCGCCCTGCCGTACTTTGATTTCCGAGAGGTGCGCGTAGCGAGTGTGGTAGCCAAATCCGTGGTTTATCAGCACCATGTTGCCGTATCCTCCCCAGTTAAACTCCGCTTTTTCCACCTTTCCGTTGCCGGTGGCGTATATGGGCGTGCCTGTGGGTCCTCCGAAGTCAACGCCGTGATGGAATTTTTGGACGTGATAAAACGGGTCGGAGCGCCAGCCGTAGCCGCCGGAAAAGTGCACCTTGGGATCGGAGAGATTAATCGGCTGAATGGACGGGATGCAAAATATCATCTCCTCTTTTTCGCGAACGTATTCAACAATTTCATCAAACGATTTGGATTGTATGTACACTTTTTTCGTAATCTTATCCATCAATATCAGCGCCTTAGCCGCTTGCTCCGTTTGCGCGTCCGCCAGCAGCGTTTCGTAGCGCTTTATGCCGCCCATGCCCGATTCGCGCACCGATAGCGGAATGGGGTCTGCCTCAAAAATGGAGCGGTAAACTCTGTTGTCGCGCTGCATCAGCTCGTTCAGCTCGTTGTCGGTTTGGCGAAAGCGTTGCAGCAAAAATTCGTACTTTATTTGCAGCTCTTCGTTTTGCTGCCGCATGAGGGCAGCGCGAGGCGTTTCAAAAAAGTAGGAAAAAGCGTAAATGGCTATCGTGGACAAGGCGCAGGCAACCGCTATACCCAGCATAATACGGTAGATGCGTACCTTGAATGGGATACCCAAAATTTCGTATGAAAGCGTATGTGGATTAAACGTGTAATGCTTTGCCATAGGCGCAAATAATCGGAATAATAAAACTTACAAATATAGCTCATAGAAAGCTAAAATCCAAAATTTTTACAAATGCTTAATAATTAAGCCATTAATTGCTTACGTCTAATGGTTGAAAGGTATCGGGGCAAAGTATTCCGTGGGCGGCTACAGGTATTCCAGCGCCTTTTCGAGCTGCATTCCGCGCGAGCCTTTGAGTAAAATCAGCCGGTTTTTGATTTTGTTGCGCTTCAGGTATTCGCACAGCGCGGCGCTATCCGCAAAGCTCAAGCAGGGTTTTTCGGCAACTCGACCAAATTGCTCGCCCACCAAGTAAACCTCCGTAAAGGCTTCTTGCATTATCAAGCGGAGTAGCTGCGCGTGCTCGCCTTTCGCCGCCCTGCCCAGCTCCAGCATATCGCCCAGAATGAGCAGCTTGCTGTCGGCGTGCAGCTGCGCAAAGTTGGCCACCGCTGCCGCCATGCTTGTGGGGTTGGCGTTGTAGGCGTCAACAATGATGGTGTTGTGAGCCGTCTGCAGGAGCTGTGAGCGGTGATTTTGCGGCTCATAGCTCTCCACCGCCGCGCGAATATCCTCCTCTTTCACCCCAAAGTAGCGCCCTATGGCTACCGCTGCGAGCACGTTGGCGGCGTTGTAAGCGCCTACCAGCTTTGTTTGCCAAATATCTCCGTTTGCCATTCGCAGGCTTAGAAAGGGGTTGCTGCCGTCGCCGGCGTCCACGCGCACGTTATCTTCGCGCAAGCCGTACATTATGGCGTTCTGCACGTCGTACTCCTGCAGCATTTCTTTCAGGTCGGCGCTGTCGTCCAAGCAAAACAGCAGCCGCTGATGCCGCGACAAGTAGCTGTAAAGTTCGCCTTTGGTTTTTTTTACGCTTTCGAGCGAGCCAAAGCCTTCGAGGTGCGCCTTCCCAACGTTGGTAATCAATCCGGCGTTGGGCTGCGCTATGCGGCACAGGTTGGCAATTTCGCCGGGGTGGTTGGCGCCCATTTCTACGACGCCCAGCTGCGCGCTCTCGCCCATACCCAGCAGGGTGAGCGGCACGCCAATATGGTTGTTGAGGTTGCCGTGCGTAGCCGCGACGCGGAATTTGCGCGAAAGCGTTGCCGCTACCAGCTCCTTGGTGGTAGTTTTGCCGTTTGTTCCGGTGATAGCCAGAATGGGCATGCAAAGGTACTGACGATGGTAGGTTGCCAGCTCCTGCAGAGCGTGCAGCACGCTATTGACTTTCAGGTAGCGCGCACCTTTGCTGACGTTTTCGTCAACCACGGCGTATTCAGCTCCCTGCTCTAAGGCTTCCGCCGCGTATGTATTGCCGTTAAAGTTGCTGCCCTTGAGGGCAAAAAACATGCAACCCCGAAACACTTTACGGCTATCGGTGCATACCCCCGAGGAGGTAAGAAAAATTTCGTGCAGCTGCGCTATGTTCGGCATACTCTCTTATATTACCCTGTTTATTTAGCATACAACAAAAAAAACGGCTCAAGCAAGTTGAACCGTTTTCCCTTTTTAAACCTAATATTATGAAAAGAAAAAGAAACACTAAACAACGCCAATCGTTGGCATTATTTACTTTCCGGTGTTGATACCGGTTTGAATTTGGCGCCTCCAAGCCGGTCCATTGCGCAACGGAAGCCTATATCTTCTTTCGATTGTCTTTCGTCGAGGAAGCGGCGGGTGCCGGGGCTTAGCCAATATGCTCTATCCAGAAACGAGCCGCCTTTATAGACCCTTGAGTATTCGCTCACAAAAGTTGACATTCCCTGTCGTTTTTCTCCCTTACCCGGGTAGTACATTCTGTTGGAGTTGATACGCTCTTCTTTTTTCTCCATATCCTCCTCGCTTGTGTTTACAGCCGAAATTATATCCCCGTCGCGGTAGTTGCGGTTATCTCCTATTGCGTAGTTGGGGCGGTTGTTTACGTATCCTATTGTGTCCCTCTTCAGCCTGCCTAAGCTATCCTTAACGGGTCGTCCTTCTTCGTTGCGAGCCAGCGTTGTATAGATATTACCGCGAAACGGACGCGCATCTTCTACATCCTCAAACGACAAGGCGCGATATACGTCAAGCACCCATTCGTTTACGTTTCCTGCCATGCAGTAGAGGCCAAAATCGTTGGGCCAAAAGGAGGTAACGGGCACTGGTTGCGGAGCGTTACCGTCGGGGTTGTTGGCTATTCCAATCAGGTCGCCCCGTCCTTTTTGAAAGTTTGCCATCAGCGAGCCTATTTCTTTACCTTCGGTTTGCCGTACCCTATTTCCTTTCCAGGGGTATATGTCTCGTCCGTTCAGCACTCCGGTTGCAGCGTTTCCTACGGAAGCCATTGCCGCATACTCCCATTCGGCTTCGGTTGGGAGACGGACTTTGGGGAATAGGATACCATCCTCGTACCTTACCGTCCGGCCTTCGGGGTTGCGCCCGCTCAGGTCTTGCAAGTTCCGCTTTACCACGCCGGTATATTCACCCGATAGGTAGGCTTCGGTATTGAAGTTGTCGGCGTCTTTTTGGTCTGCTACGCTAAAATCTAGAACTCCCGCGTTAATCAGCGCGAGCTCGTTTATACGGTCGGTACGCCACGCGCAGTAATCGTTGGCTTGCGTCCACGACACGGCTACTACGGGATATTCATTGTAGGAGGTAAACCTGAAGTAAAATTCTACAAACGATTCGTTGTAGCCCAAAGGTTTGCGCCACGCCAAGGTGTCGGGGAGGGCATTTCGAGCAATTTCGGGGTAGGAAGTATATACGCTTTCCAGCCAGTGAATATATTCGCGATAATCAATGTTGCGAATTTCGGTAGCATCAATGTAGAAAGCATCAATGCTCACCCGCCGTTGCGGGTTGTTCCACTCGTATGGGAGGTCTTCCGTTATCCTACCCATAGTAAACGTTCCGCCCGGCACAAATACCATGCCCGGAGGCGTAGGCTGATCGTACATTGAGTACACTTCAAAAGCGCCATATTTGGGGTCATTATACTTCCATCCCGTAACTTTGGAAGCACCGCTATAGAGTGAGCTACTTCTTGTACCTAAAGCACAACCGCCAACCACCAGCCCAAAAGACACAATGAGCAATCTTAAACAAAATTTCATGGCTTATATCAAAAATATTTACTTAAGTTGTTTTATATCAGCATTGAATATAACTTGCAATGGAGTATGTACAACCTCATTTTTCGGACTTCAAAGGTACAACTTATTG
Source organism: Prevotellaceae bacterium (assembly GCA_031290835.1). Classification (GTDB taxonomy): domain Bacteria; phylum Bacteroidota; class Bacteroidia; order Bacteroidales; family UBA932; genus JAITMY01. Next base: position 4,554 of record JAISLN010000314.1, on the reverse strand, counting down.
AGTACCGCTACCACCTGTAGCCTCCTTTTTTTGTTATAAATAGTTAATACAGGGCATATTCTGTACTTTGCGCCTGCTATTGCCTTGATTTTGGAAGTAGCTGCTCTTGGGTCGCTGCTTTACCTTAAACCACAGGGAAACTTCGTGTACGTCAGGTGAATAGCGCATAGCATTGCTCACTTTGCCGAAATCAAATGAGTAGGTAAGCGAGAACCAATCGGAGGCGTATGCTGCGCAAACGGAGTAAAAAGCGGTGTTGGCGCTGACGCTTGTTTTATAGAAAAAGCCGCCGGAAAAGTTTCTCATTCCAACGTACCCGCCAAGCGCAAGGGTTTGGGATGTTCCCTGCAGGCCGTAAATCACGTTTGGCGAAAGCGTCAGCGCACTCGCGCTGCTGCGGTAGTAGGCATACCTCCTGTCGTACAGCGGTATGGATATGTTGCAGCCTCCGTGCAGCGTGAGCTTTCGCGGGGTGGTGATGATTTGGTCGGCAACTTCGCCGCCGGGCGCTTTCATGAGGTTGTGCAAGGCGGCGCCGAGGTAAAAGATGCGGTGCGAAAATACGCTGCCTACCGCCATGTCGAAGTCGCGGCGCTGCTGCGAGGCGTAGGCGTTATCGGCAGGCGCAACGCTGCCGTAAGCTCCGAGCATATCGGGAAAAATGAGCTTGGCGGCGTTGATGGAGGTTACGTCTATGAGCGCCTGAATGCCAAATCGCAGGAAAGTTCTTTCGGCAATGCGCAGGTTGTAGGCGTATGAGGCTCCCAGCGAAGTTTTCGTCAGCGCACCGCCGCCCTGCCTGTCCGCAACGGCGCAAACGCCCACTCCGCTCCTGAAGGCATCGAGATAGTAGTCGGCGTATGCTGCGTAGAGCGTGTAAGGTTCGTTTAGCCGCCCCCAACGGTACTGGTAGGTAGCGCCCGTCCGCATAACGTCTTCCATGCCCGAGTAGGCGGGGTTGAGAAAAAGCGGCGCCGCGTAGGGCTGGGCAAAGCTCGCGTCCTGAGCCTGCGCAGGCTGTCCGTAGCGCAGGCAGCAGGCAAGCAGCAGGCATATCGGCAGGCGATATTGATATGAAATTTTAATTGACATTATGACCAACAAAGTTAGAAAAATGCTTATCTTGCGCACTCTTTTTTCGTCTTAAAAAAGTGAAAAAATATCCCTTGAGCCATACCGCTATTCTACAACGCGCAACAAAATCCCGCCCATGGGGTACCTCGTATGCTGCGCTAATGCTGGCTACGCTGCTGACTTTGTGCGCTGCCAACGCCCAAAACCGCGCCGCCAACCCGCGCTTGAGGGAGGCGCCCGTTTCGGTGTTGAGCAGCGGGCGCTGGGTGAAGCTGCGCGTAAAGCAAACAGGCGTGCATCAGCTCACCGCCGACATGCTGAAAAAATGGGGCTTCTCCGACCTCGGCGCGGTGAGCGTGTGGGGCAACGGGTGCAGCGGGCTGCCGCGCCTCAACAGCAAAGATGCGCCGGACGACCTGCAGCAAATGGCTACGAAAATCAGCGGGGACAAAATTCTTTTCTACGCCGAAGCAAACAGCACGTGGCGGTACAACGAGCAAAAAAGCTTTTTTGAGCACGAGCAAAATGAGTACTCCGACGCGGCGTACATCTACATTACCGACAGCAAACCGGCTAAATATATTCTCGTTGCGGCGCAGGCTGTCACGGCTACCGACAGTACCGTTACCTACGACTACCGCGACTACCGCGAGCGTATAGATACCAACCTGACGCGCTCCGGGAGGCGCTTTTTTGGGGAGGTGTACGACGCGGTGCGGCAGCATTCGCTCAGCTTCGGCGTTCCGTCGCTCAACCTCGGCAACCCGCAGCTGAAAATGCAGGTGTGCGCCGCTGCCCGCAGCACCACCGGCAGCTCCTACTCCATTTCGGTAAACGGCGGCGCCCCCTACACGCTAACCATTACGCCCGTTCCCCAAAACGCGGACTACATGAAGGCCGACACCGCCCTATTTGAAAACATTCCGGTGAGCAGCGAAAATATTAACCTGAAGATAACGTACAACCGTCCGGAAAGCTCGGCATCGGCGTGGGGCGTGTGGGATTTTACGACCATCAACGCGCGGGCAAGCTTGAGGTTGCTGAACAGCCAGCTGCTGTTTCGCGACGCAAAAACCGTGGGCGCAGGACGCGCTACGCAGTTCAACATTGCCACAGCGCAGCAAGGCGCAAGGGTGTGGGACGTAACCGACCTCCACAACGTGCAGGAGATAGGCGGGATTGCCGCTGCGGGCAACATCAGCTTTGCGGTGGAAACGCCAACGCTGCGCGAGTTTGCGGCATTTACCGACAACATGCTGCTAAGCCCCGAGTACGCGGGCGAAGTACCCAACCAAAACCTGCACGGGGCGTCGCCATCGGAGCTGGTGATTGTTGCCCACCCTGCGCTTGCGGCGCAAGCCGGAAGGTTGGCGGACTTTCACCGGAAAAAAGATAACATGAGCGTGCTGATGGTAACCACCGAAGAGGTGTACAACGAATTTTCGGGCGGGCTGCCCGACGTGAGCGCCATCCGCAACTTCATGCGCATGTTTCACCGCCGCGACCTCACAACAGCTCCCAAGTACTTGCTGCTGTTCGGCAGCGGCACTTACGTCAACCACGAGGGGAAAAGGGGCGTGGGGCTTATCCCCACCTTTCAGTCCGACAACTCGCTGCTGTCGGAGCGGTCTTACGTGAGCGACGATTTTTTTGTGCTGCTCGACGACAACGAATACCTCAGCGACGCCGGAATGGTGGGGCAGCTGGACATGGCTGTGGGGCGAATTCCTGCCCGCAGCGAGGCAGAGGCCACCACCATAGTGGACAAAATAGAAAAGTACAGCGAAAACCTTGGCGGCGACTGGATGAGCAAGTGCATCATCATTGCCGACGACGAAGACGGCAACGACCACGTAAAGCAAGCCGAGCAAATCGGCAATTACATTATGGACTCCGCCCCCTCGTACTACGTCAACAAAATATACATGGACGCCTACGTGCAGCAATCAACGCCGATGGGCGAGCGCTACCCCGACGTTACCGCCGCCATTAACTCGGCAATATGCAGCGGTGCGCTGCTGGTGAACTACACCGGGCACGCCAACGATCAGTGGCTTTCGCACGAGCAAGTGGTTGCCATAAGCGACATCAAGCGCTGGAACAACCGCAGCCGCCTGCCGCTGTTTGTTACCGCCACCTGCGAGTTCAGCCGCTACGACAACCCATACGTGCGCTCGGCGGGCGAGCAGGTGCTGTTTTTGCCCAACGGCGGCGGAATTGCCATGCTATCGACCACAAGGTTGGTATACTCCGGCGCCAACTCGCAGCTCAACCAAAAGTTTACGGAAGAATTTTTCAGGAAAGACGCCTCCGGCAGCTACGCCAGAATAGGCGAAATGGTGAGGCGCACCAAAAATGCCTCGGCAACAGGCATCAACCAGCTCAACTTTTCGCTACTTGGCGACCCCGCGCTAATGCTGCACTTCCCTTCGCTCACAGCGCAAACAACCCGCATCAACGGCACCCCATACGATACGCTAAAAGCGCTGTCCAAAGACAGCATCGAAGGCAGCGTGATAGGCAGCAACATCGACGATATACTTTACGTCAGCGTATTTGATAAGGAGCAAGTCAAGCAAACGCTGGGCAACAGCGGGCAAACGCCGTTTGCCTACCGCACGCAAAGCAGCTTGCTGTATAGGGGAAAAGTTGCTACCCCCGACGGGAATTTTACGGCAAAGTTTGTTGTTCCGCAGGACATCATCCCCAGCTACGGCGTTGGCAAAATAACCTACGTGGGCAAATCCGGCGGTGCGCTGGTGGCGGGCTACAGCCGCGTGCCGGTGGGCGGCATAAGCAACAACGCCGTAGCCGACAGCACGCCGCCAACCATTCGCATGTACATGAACGACGAGCGTTGGGTTCCCGGCGGCGCCACCACCGAAGCGCCCACCTTCATTGCCCTGCTTGCCGACAGCAGCGGCGTCAACATCACGGGCAACGGCGTGGGGCGCGACATGACGCTCACCATACAGCCCGGCAACAAAATCTACATCCTGAACAGCTACTACACCGCCAACACCAACAGCTACACCTCCGGGCGCGTAGAGTTTCCCATTCCGCCGCTGGAAAAAGGGCGCTACACCGCAACGCTCAAGGCGTGGGACGTGGTGAACAACGCCGCCGAGCAAAGCGTTGAGTTCAGGGTTGAAGAAGACGAACGGTTTACGCTCAACAGGGTGCTCAACTACCCCAACCCGTTTACGCAAAAAACGGCGTTCTTCTTCGAGCACAACCGCCCCTATACGGATATAGAGGTGCTTATACAGGTCTTCACCATCTCCGGAAAGCTGGTAAAGACCATCCGCGGCGGCGCACCGCAAAGCAGCGCCTCGCTCCGTAGCGTCCCCATCGAGTGGGACGGCCGCGACGACTACGGCGACAAGCTGGGGCGAGGTACGTACCTGTACAAAATCAAAGCGCGCTGCGGCAGCGGAGAATACGCGGAAAAGGTGGAGAAATTGGTGCTTTTGAATTGAG
>JAISLN010000313.1 GCA_031290835.1 Prevotellaceae bacterium | reverse complement strand
CACAAAAACGTGGTGGTACGCGCCGTCGTCCCACGTATCCCAGTGGCGGTACATGAGGTCGTCAGCGATGCGGACGTTGGCCTTGGGGAGGTGCGGGTAGCGCTCGGCAAGGGTTTTGCTCACCTGCACTTTTTTGACGTACAGCGCCATGTTTTCCTTGGGCGAAAAGGCAAACGCCTTAACGCCCCCTTTTACGTCGCTCAGCTGCCTTGCCGCGTGCTTTTCGTCTGCGAGCGTCACCTCCCAGATTTGCTCCGTGCCGCCTCGGTCGGAAATAAAGCGAATGGCCTTGCCGTCTGCGCTCCAGCGCGGGTGCCACGCCGAGCTTTGCCCGTCGGTGAGCGCCACGGGTTCGGCTTCGCCGCTCGAAGGTACGAGGTAGAGGCGGGTTACGCCCTTGTTTTCCGACAGGTTATAGCGCTTTACGCAGTACGCCACCTGCCTGCCGTCGGGCGAGAGCTGGGGGTCGCTCACCTGCCCGAACTTCCACATAATTTCGGGCGTTAGCACGCCTCGCTTTTGCTCTTCCGGCGTGAGCTGGTCGTCGATTTGAAAATCGCTGCCGGATTTTTGGCCGCTGCAAGACGATAATGCTGCTAAGGCCATAGCTGCACAAAAAAGTTGAATTTGATGCATATAATACTAATATTTGTCATTTGGTGACTTAAACCCGTGTAAAGTTGTGAAAATCTTCGAAAATATGGGCGGGATCAGAGATAATAGCCCAGCCAAAAACGGCTATGATAGCAATTATTGCAATAATGTAGAGTATGGATGGTATCAGGCCTATCCATGCGCAGATTTTTCCGGCGGTCAGGTTGCTGTAGGAGCTTTCGGAATACTTGCCGGGGTTGGCGATGTAGAGCTTTGTAGAGGAGTGCGCCACAAGCAGCGCAATGAGCGCGCAAACAAAGCCGGGGATGCCGTAGCAAAAGCACGACACGATAGAAAGAATGCCCAAAACAAGCACCAGGCTTGCGTTGGGAAGAGCCGTTTGCGGCTCGTAAGATGTTTGGTCCATAATCGAATGTGTTGGTAAATAGATGTTAATTTAAGCGTTGCGCAAACCCTTCTTAATTCTTAATCCTCGTCCTGCAAAGATAGTAAAAAATTAGCATTTGCGTAACGTCGGCATTTCTTTTTTTGGTGCGGCATGTATTACCATGCGCTCAACAGCCAAAAAAATTCGCAAATTCGTCAAATTCGCGCCACCTGTGCGCATGACCTCAGCTTAGCGTTCAATGCTCATGGCGACTACGTTTTCCACGTGGTGGGTATGGGGGAACATATCCACGGGCTGAACGGCGGTGACGGCGTACTTTTCCGCCAAAATTGCCAAGTCGCGCGCCTGCGTGGCGGGGTTGCAGCTCACGTACACGATGCGCTGCGGCTGCGCTCTCAGTATTGCCTGCGCCACGTCGGGGTGAATGCCGGCGCGAGGAGGGTCGAGAATCACAACGTCGGGACGCCCGTTTTGCGCTACAAAGTCGGCGTTGAGCACCTCCTTCATGTCGCCTGCGTAGAACACGGCGTTGCCAATGCCGTTGAGCCGGGCGTTTGCGCGGGCGTCATCAATGGCCTCCGCCACGTACTCCACGCCCACCACTTTTTGCGCGTTTTTGGCCACAAAACAGGCAATTGTTCCCGCGCCGGTGTACAAGTCGTACACTATCTCGCTGCCGCCCAGCTGGGCAAAATTACGCGCAATGCCGTACAGCTTGCAGGCCTGCTCGGAGTTGGTTTGGTAAAACGATTTTGCGCCAATCTTGAAGCGCAAGCCCTCCATTTCCTCAAAAATGTGGTCGCGCCCGGCAAAGCACGCCACCTCGCGGTCGCCGATGGTATCGTTGCGCTTGTCGTTGACGATGTAGAGCAGCGAGGTTATGCCGGGAAACGAGCGCTGCAGGTGCTGCATGAGCATGGCAATGCGCTCCTCGTCGTTTTGGCAAAACACCACGATAACCATGATCTCGCCTGTGCTTGAGGTGCGTATGATGAGGTTGCGCAGCAAGCCCGCTTGCGCCCGCAGGTCAAAAAACTCCAGCCCGCTGTCCGTCGCAAATTTTTTGACGGCAAGCCTGACGTCGTTCGAGGGGTCGGCTTGGAGGTAGCAGCGCTTTACGTCGAGCACCTTGTCAAACTTCAGCGGGATGTGAAACCCCAGCGCCTGCGGGTTGCCGATGGGGAGGCCTGCGTCGATTTCAGCTTTGGTCATCCACCGCTTGTGCGAAAAGGTAAACTCCAGTTTGTTGCGGTAGAAAGTTGTTTTTTCGGCGCCAACTATGCTGTTGATTTTCAAGTTGCTGAATCTGCCTATGCGCGTCAGCTGATCTTGCACCTGCCGCTGCTTGCAGCGCAGCTGCTCGGGGTATGGCAGCGGTTGCCACTTGCAGCCGCCGCACACGCCGTAGTGCTCGCAGAACGGGTCAACGCGCAGCGGCGACGGCGAAACAAGCCGCGCAATGTACCCCTCCATGAAGCTGCTGCGCCGCCTGCTTACCTGCACATCCACCACGTCGCCGGGCACGGCAAACGGCACGAACAGCGCCATGCCGTCCACGCGGGCAATGGCCTTGCCCTCGGCGGCTACGTCGGTAATGGTTACCCGCTCCAAAAGGGGGAGATTTTTTTGCTTCATGCCGGCAAAATTAGATGAAAAACCAAGATTTTCCAAGTGCGCGAGATAAAAATCAATGTAATCTTTATTTGTACAGCAGGTTTTTTTCCTGAAATCTTTTGTAATTTAGCCCCCGAATTTCTTCTTCGGATAAATTCATCGGAATAAGCATACGTTGAAGTTTTTTGGCGCCGGTATTGCTACGTCTGACGCAACGTAGCGTGTTTTCCCGCCGTCTGCGAAAGAAAAGTAGAGCGAGTGGCTTCCATCAGCCCGCTTTTTGGCTCGTCGTATGCAAAGTTTGATTACCATGTAGGGTTTTACATTTTGGGTACATTATTTGGCGTCAAATTTAGCGCGATTTCTTCAAATTTGGGCATAAAAAAAAGCGGGATGCTTTCTCTGCATTCCGCTTAGATGTTGGTGTTACGGGCATTTTCCGTTTTGTAGCGAGACCGAGGATTGAACTCGGGACCTCATGATTATGAATCATGCGCTCTAACCAGCTGAGCTACCT
>JAISLN010000312.1 GCA_031290835.1 Prevotellaceae bacterium | reverse complement strand
AACACACACACACACACACACACTCACACACACACACACACACACACACACACACACACACACACACACACACACACACACAGCTTAGCCAATATTTTTCAAAAATCCAACGTAGCCGCACCGTGCTTTTTGCATGGGGCGGCTTTTGCTTTATATGCCCTGTTTGGTCGCTGCAACCCTCCGGAGCAGCAAGCGGCTCAACATTCACCCATGCTACGCGCTACTTGCCATGCGGCATTGCCGCGCGTTTGCTTCAGCTGCTGGTTCATAGCTTTCAAGAGAATGTACGGTTTTTCATCCGCAAAAAAGCGGCTGCAGGCCAACATGCCGCTCGCAGCAAAATACCCACTTATTGGTATTGAACAATGTTTTCCGCTGCATTAACTTTGTATTTATTAATTTATTTCTCAAGTATTGCCCAATTTTTCTATATAACTATTTGATAAAAAATAATTTATAAAATAGACACGTAATGGTTTTTCTACTGATACTATATATTTTTACTAACTAAAATAAACCCTGTACTGCTATGGCAAAAAACATTCTACTCCTATTCTTGCTGCTCCGGGTGGGCAACGTATGCGCGTATGCCGCACAATGGCGGGCTACCGTGGCAGTTGTTGTCGATACGGTTACCTATCAAACCATTGGGAAAGATATTGACCAATACGTTGCGGCCATCAACGGCGAGGGCAAACAGGCTGCGCTGGTGCCGGACGTATGGCAGCACCCCGATTCTATCCGGCGCGCGCTGCAGGCGCTTTACCAAAGCCGCCATCTGGAGGGAGCGGTATTCATCGGCGATATTCCGGTGGCTATGACGCGCGACGCGCAGCACCTCAGCATGGCGTTCAAAATGAATCAGGCAAGAGATTGGAAAGAGTCGTCCATTCCTTCCGACCGCTTTTACGATGATTTTGATTTGCAATTTGAGTACGTAAGGCAAGACAGCACGGAAAAGCTGTACCACTACTATACGCTGAAGGCTTCGTCGGCGCAGCATGTTTCTTCGGAAATTTATTCGGCGCGAATAAAGGCGCCCAAAAAACCCGGAAAGGATAAGTATCAGCTGCTTTCGGAGTACCTGCAAAAGGTGGTGAAGGACAAGCAAAGGCAACGAGTGCTGTCTCACGTTCTTTACTTTACCGGTCATGGCTACAATTCGGAGTCCATCAACGCCCGGGTGGACGAGGGGTGGACGCTGAAGCATCACTTTCCGTTTCTGGGCAAGCGGCGGGGTAGCCGGCTGGACTTTATCAACTTCGACACAGACGAGATTGTCCGCGACCGCTTGCTGGCGCAGCTGGCCGACAGCACGCTGGACGTAGCCCTCCTGCATCACCACGGGAGCAGCGATACCCAATACCTTAGCGAAACGCCCAAAGCCGGCGCACCTCAGCAATACGTTGATGCGCTGAAAGCGTTTTTTCGGGCGAAAATCAGGCGGGCAAAAGACACGGCGGCGACCAAGCAGTACTACATGGAGAATTTTGACGTGCCGGAAAGCTGGGTAGCCAACGCTTTTGATTCCGCAACGGTAGCTGCGGATAGCCTGCAAGCCGCCTCGGCGGATGTGGTGATTGCGGATACTTACGATCGCGTTTTTAACGCCAAGTTCGTCATGTTTGACGCGTGCTTCAACGGCTCTTTCCACTTGGACGACTACATCAGCGGGCACTATATTTTTAATCGGGGCGCAGCTATCGTGGCAAAAGCCAATACGGTGAATGCGCTGCAGGATATGTGGCCAAATGAGCTGGTGGGCTTGCTGAATGAGGGCGTTTGCGTAGGTAATTGGGCAAAAGAGGTGTTTACGCTGGAGTCGCACCTGATTGGCGATCCCACATTTCACTTTGCCGCCGGGCGCTCTTCCTTAGACCGCGATATTGTCAAGGAAAAGTACAACCCCAAATACTGGCGGAAGCTGCTGGCAAATACCTCTGCATTGCCCGACGTGCGCGCGCTGGCGCTGGTAAAGCTGCAAAATAACCGCGCCATAGCTTCGGACGAGCTGCTATCGGTGCTGGAAAAGGACGCCGACCCGCTGGTGCGGCTGGAAGCCTTTTCTCTTTTGAAAAAACGCCTTAGCCCACAGCTGCCGCAAGCTGTTGCTCTTGCCATGAACGATACGTATGAGCTGCTCCGGCGGCTGGGCACGCTGACTGCCGGCAAATCGGGGGACACAACGCTGCTGCCCGCCGTTGCACGTGCCTACTTCAACCCCGCCACCACCAACAGGGAACATTTTCAGCTGCGGTATGCCATTGAGCAATACCCTTACGATACGATTGTGAATTATTTTACCTCGCAGCGCGCAAAAAGCCCTCTTTGGCCTACCGAAAGGGACTATGCTGCGCTTTTGGCCAACCTGAAACGCACCGCCGAGGCTAACAAGGAAGATTTTGCCAAGCTAAACGACACTGTTGCGAAACCTGCCCGGTTTACGATTTCGACGCAGCGAAACTTGTGCCAAACCCAACACTTGGCGGAGCTGCTTGAGTACCTAAAAAATGGCCGCAACAACGAGTTGCGAGTGCTGGCAGCGGAAACGTTGGGGTGGTACGTCTATTCGTGGAAGCGGGACGAAATACTTGCATTTTGCAAGCAGCAATGGGCGGCGGAGCAAAACGCAGCGGTAAAAAATGAGCTTGAAAAAACAGTAGCCCGTCTATCCTCAGGCTTCTAAATCTATGAGCAGCTTTTTGAAAATACAGGCGACAGCCTACCTTTGGCTATGCTGCGCTACGCTTAGCGCACAAAGCGCTGCAAGCTATGCGCAGGTGGAGGGGAAGGTGGTTGAGTATAGGCTGCCGAACAATCCGGTGGGGTTTGCCACGGTAACGCTTTTGCCGGCCAACGTACACGCCTCAACCAACGCGGCGGGAGAATTTTCTTTCCCCAAGGCAGACGCCGGTAGCATTACCATCCGAATACAATTCATAGGCATGGAAACCATTGATACCACTGTGCACGTGGCGGCGGGACAAGCCAACCATTTTGTATTCAGGATGAAAAATTCGGACTTTCGGCTGGACGAAGTAACGGTTGTGGCTACGCAAAGCAAAGCGGGGCAATCTACGGCGTCCAATATTTCTCGTCAGGCCATTGACCATATACAGGCTTCTACGCTGAGCGACCTGATGCAGCTGCTTCCGGGCGTGGCTATCTCCAACCCCAACATGAACAGCGCCAATACGGTAAACATACGCGGGACGGACGCGAACAACAGCTTGGGAACAGCCATCATTGTGGACGGCGTGCAGCTGTCGAACAACGCCAACCTGCAAGCATTTGCCGCTACGATGAGCGGCGGCACCGGCTCGCTCAACGGAGACGCCGCCGCCGGCGTGGATACGCGCACCATAGCGCTCGACAACATAGAATCGGTCGAAGTCATTCGCGGCGTCCCGTCTGCAGAGTACGGCGACTTGACGTCGGGCGCCGTTATCGTAAAATCGCGGGCAGGGAAAGACCCGCTAAAGGTGAAGTTCAAAACCAACCCCGACCTGTACCAAGGCTCCGTATCGAAAGGTTTTTTGCTGAGCGATAGGTGGGGCAGCCTCAACGCAAGCGCCGACTACCTCTACACCACCAAAAAGCCTACAGAAGCCTACGCCTTTTACCAACGGCTGGCAGCCAAAATGCTCTGGACGGCAACGCTCAAAAGCAAGCTCTACTCCACCACCTCGCTCGATATTACATTCGGCAGAGATACCCGCAGCTCCAACCCCGACGACAACGCAATAAGCTTACGGGAAAAAGCGCAGGAGCTCGGGGTGGCCTTTAGCAACAGCGCCAAGCTCAACATAGACAAGGGCTGGCTGAAATCGCTGGAGTGGACGCTGGCAGGAAAGTACAACGACAAGTACTCATGGACGCACGAAATGCTCTACAACGCCACCGGACTTTACGCTACCTCCATGACCGACGGCAGCATCGCCTCCAACCATCCCGGACAGCAGGTGTACGATAACGTCGGCAACGAAATTACCCGCCTCAACGGAGCGGCGTGGGCAACCATCCTCCCCAACGAATACTATACCGACTGGAGCGTGTACGGAAAAGAAATCAACGCCAACGCCAAGCTGAAAGCGAACTTCAACAAGCGGTGGGGAAACATTAACAACCGGATTATTGCCGGTGCGGATTTTAAAACCGACGGCAACGTAGGCAAAGGAAAAGTGTACGACGAGCGCAACCCGCCTCTGCGAGCTTTTAACGGGGCTTACCGCAATAGGGCTTACGCCGATATTCCCTTTATTTACCAGCTGGGCATTTTTGCGGAAGACTACTATCAGCACGCTTTTGGAGAGCGCTACCTGAGGGTTGCTGCCGGCGTTCGCTTCGATTACATCAACCAAAAGAGCGTTCTGGCGCCCCGCGTCAACGCCTCCTTTGACTTGCTGCCCGAAGCGCTGACGCTTAGGGGAGGCTACGGCGTAACCGCCAAAGCCCCGACGCTGCTTTACCTGTACCCCGAAAGCGCCTACTTTGACTACCGCCTCACGCCTACCATTAACCCGGAGGAGCTGTTGCTGTGCGAAACCCGCGTGTTCTCTGCCGAAAATCCCAACCTCGAAATTGCCACCAACCGGAAGGCAGAGGTAGGCTTGGATATTGCGCTGAAGCGAAAGCGCCTGCTTTCCGTAACCGCCTACGACGAGCTGCGGGAAAACGACTACTCATTTTCCAACACCTTGAACACGTTCCGGCTGGTGGAGCATAGGCAGTACTCCGTTGACCGGCAAGCTGCCGGCGAGCTACCGGTGGTGAAGCTGGATAACGCCGACAACGTGTTTGCCATCTACTCCGAGCCTGCCAACAACGGCTATTCGCACAACAAGGGCGTGGAGCTTGAGCTGGATTTAGGCCGCTTTGACGCCATTAAAACCTCCTTCTACGTAAACGGCGCATGGGAAAGGCGCACCTTCAAAAATCAAAGCTACTCGTTCAGCACCGAACGAAATGGGGATAAGCCGGAGCGGCATATCGGCATTTACGCAAAGGGGCGGCTAAGCTACGAAAGCGAAATGTGGCTCACCACCGTCAGGATTACGCACAACATTCCGTCTATAGGTTTTGTCGTTACGCTGACTTCGCAAATCCGGTGGATGAGCAACACGTGGACGATTTACGGGAGCGATATGTTTGAAAAATATCTGTCGTACCACGACGGGAAAGTCTATGACTTTGACCCGGCGCTGAAGGACGATCCGGAATTTAGCTACCTGTTTCCCGGCGTCAACAGTAAGCGCGACTTGGTGGAGAAAAGTATTCCGACCCTGTTCTTCAACATCAACCTGTCGAAAGAGCTGGGCGATTACTTTACCGCCTCGTTTTTTGCCAACAACGTATTCAACAGCCGCCCTATTTATGAATCGACCGTAACGCCGGGGTCGTTCCATGAGTTAGGCGCTAATATTTTCTTTGGCTTCGACTTGAAAATTTCTATTAAATAAAAATTCACTAATGCTATTAAATTCATCAACCAAAATCAAAACAATTAAAAACAATTAAAAACAAAAACAACATGAGAAAGTACTTTTTACTGCTGACTTGCGCTGCCTCCTTGGCAGCCTGCGACGACAAGGCCAAAACGATTAAGGAAATTACCGTTTCGGTGCAAATTACTACCCCCGAAGGAGCTACCCCTCCCGAATCCTACAAGGTTGAGTTTATCAACTACAACGACAACAGCAAGGTGGAAAAAACGGCCGAGGCCGACGGCAAAGCAACCGCCTCCATCCTTCCCGGCGTTTATACCATTTCCGTAAGCGCCGAAGTAGTGGAGCAAGGCTTTTCGACGATCTACAGCGGCTCCCTTGTCAACGAAAACATCATCACCGACGGGGCATCCTACACCATAGCGGTACAGGCGGCAAAGTCGGGTACGCTGGTCTTTAAGGAAATCTACTATGCGGGAAGCAAAACGCCAAGTGAGAGTAACTATTTTCGCGACCAATTCTACGAAATCTACAACAACAGCGAATCGGTGGTTTATGCCGATAAGCTCTGCATCGGCTCGCTCTACACGAACCTCGCCACCGCCGACCAGCCCACATGGGACAAAGAAAATGCCGAAAGCTACGTCTACTACCAATGGCTCTGGCAAATTCCCGGCAATGGAACCGACTATCCCATAAAACCCGGCGAATCCATTATCATCAGCCAATATGCCACCAACCACAAAGCCGAAACATTAAATCCGACCTCTCCGGTTGATTTATCGTCCAGCGAATTTGAAGGCTATATCACAAACAGCACGCAGCATACCGACGAGCCCGCCCTTAACCTGACTCTTATATATAGGGCGTCCAACTTCCAGAACATGCAATTTTGGCTGCAAACGGTATTTGGCCCTGCATTGGCCATATTTTTCCCCGCTGACAATACCGATTTAACGGAATTAACCACGCAAGTCAACGCAACTGCCCAAGGGGTCGCTATTCCCATCAGCTTAATACTGGATGCCGTGGAAGCCGTAAATGACGAAACAAAAGTGCAGCTGAAGCGCATCCCCACCGTGCTGGACGCTGGCGCTACCACTGTTGGCAACACCTACAACAGCAAGAGCGTAGCGCGAAAAATCAAAGAAACCAAAGACGGCCGAAATATCTATCAGGACACCAACAATTCGACCAACGACTTTGAGGTGAAAGAAACGGCGGAAATCCGCCGCAACGGCGCAACAAAACCGTCGTGGAATACATGGGGCAACTAAATGAAGCGCTGTTTACTTACGCTGGCTGTATGCTTCCTGTCCGTAACCTTTTACGGGCAGGAAGCGGCGCAGCCTGTAAATACCCGCAGCGGTATGGAGCTGAGCTATGCCCAATCGCTGTGGTTTCATACCTCCAACGCGGCAGGTATAGCCGTAACGCCCTTGCGCAGCTACAGCATTCTCTCCGCGCAGTACGCGGCTGCTGCGGGCGATTACAAGCTGCAACAGGAAGGCGACAAAAACCGCAGCATGGGGTTTAATACCAGCGGTGCGCTGCGGTTGGGCAAGCTGCGCCTGTGGGGCGATTTCACCTTCGCCGACAGCTACGTAACCGGCGCTACCTACAACACCAACCGCTACGAGCCAAAGCCCGACATGCCCTACTACGTGGCCGACCCTAACAAAAGCGATTGGACAAAGCAATGCTACGATATGGCGCTAAAAGCTGCCCTGCCGGTGTGGAGAGAGCGCCTTGTGGTGGGCGCAGAAGCGCACTATACCGTCAAGAGAGCGGCCAAGCAGCTGGACCCGCGCTCCACCGTACACGGATACGATATTGCCGTCAAGCCCTCTGTGGTAGCAAAAATTGCCCAACGCCAACATGCCGGCATCAGCCTGTGGTATCAAAACGCCTTCGACAGGAATACCTTTACCAACAGCCTCTCCTATCACAACGAGCCGGTGTATATCATGAAAGGATTGGGCAGCTATTCGCCCGACGTGGTAGGCGGAATAGGCGGAATAGGTGTATTTTACTACCCTTCCTATCAGTATGGCGGCGGCTTGCAGTACGGTATTACCGGAAGCAACACAGCCTTGCTGCTGGATATTACCGGCGCAAAGCAAAAGACAGAAGCATTTGAGGCGCCTTCAAAACCTCGCAGGAGAGGCGCCGCCGATAACACAACCATAGCTGCCACGCTTCAGCTGATTCGGAGCGGAAGCAATACGCACAAAATTACGGTAAATGCCGGTCAATCGGCTACGGACGGTATTGAGCATGTGCAGGAGTACGATAGCCGGTACGAAGTAAACCAGTGGATAACCATAGCAGAATACGTGAAAAGTAGCTACCGGCGGCTATGGGCGTCGCTACGCTACGATTTGTTTGCCGGCGTCCTCCACGACTACTCCTGGAAAGCCGGCGTAAAAACCTTGTACAGCAACCGGCAGGATGAATACCTGACGCCCCACTCCGTATTCAACGCCCAAAACAGCTACACCGAGCTGTTTGCGGCAAAAAATTTTGCGGTAGGCGCTTCATCAAAAATCCTTTTCGGGTTGCAGCTCGGCTACAAGCTGAATATAGGCGGCGAATACCTGTACAATGGCGCCGAAGCCTCTTCGCTGCTGGTTACCGATTTTTATCCCAAAGACTTGAGCTACCTCACACGTCACTACGCAAGCGTAGGCGGCAAGCTGAGCTGGTCGTTTGTCGTAAAATCCAAATCATCCATCGACTTCACCTTAGCCGGACAATGGATAAAGCCTGCCGGGGCAACCTCCGACCGGCTCTTCATCAAAGCCGAAGCCGCCTATATTTTTTAGGCAGCGCGCCGGAAAGCTCACTTACTACCAGAAAATTCCCTGTGCTTGAGCTGGCGCCGCGCATGCTTGTAGAGGGCGCCGCCGTGCGCCTTATCCCTATCCTGCCGGCAAAAAATTGTGCGCCTTTGCGCTGAAGATGGTAGTGTCATACATCGTATGATGCAATATTTTCCCGGATTGGCTTCGCTTCGATTTCCCGTAGGGAATTAATATCAATAGAAAAATATGCTACCCCTAGCGCCCATAGCCCGTAGGGTAGGGTGTTCAGAAGGTACGAAATTTTTCTTCCGAAAATTGAGCTGAAAAAGGAGGTAGCGAAAACCTCATTTTCACCTAATTCCTCAAACAAAACCACCTCAGTAGCAAAAGTAT
>JAISLN010000311.1 GCA_031290835.1 Prevotellaceae bacterium | reverse complement strand
TTTCTGCGAGGTTGGCGCCCTTGCCGCCCAGCAGCTCCCGCATTTTACCGTTACCTTCGGCGGTTTTGTTGCCGAAAAAATATACATGTTTGGCTTGTGACATAGCTGAAAAGAATTTTTATGGGGGTTATATTATTATTACGTTGTATGGCTTTTGCTGCCTAAAAAAGTGTGGCAAAGTTAAAAATAATCTGCATATAAACAAAAAGAAAATAATGGCGCAAATACGTTTTATGCTCGCCTCCCAAATTCTCCACCTCCCGCAGGTTGCGCCCACAATGGCGGCAGAATTGGCGAAAAAAGCCAACCTCAAGCGGCGGTTATTTTGTGCTCGCCGTGCTGTGGCTCGCCGTGGCGCCGCTCCGCTCCAATCCCATCCGCCTCGGCAAAGCTCGTTAGCTTACACGAAAGGACGGATTCCGGCAGGAAAGCTACCGCAAAACCAGCGAACGCTACCGCAAAACCACGCGGAAGCCAAGGTGTGGGACGAAGAAGGTGGGGGTGGGACTTTCGCGAGAGGCAACGCGGCTATCATTCGCGAGCAAGTTATAAGAGCCGCCGCGCACCGTGCGGGTAGAGGTGGTACTACCTGAGCACGAATTACAAGCCTCATCCCAGCTATAAGGACTCTCAACAGCTCCAACCGGCAGAGATTCCTGCCAGCTATCTGCGCACCACTCCCAAACATTCCCGCTCATGTCGTGAATGCCCAACTCATTCCCTCCATCTATCTCTGCCGGAGCACCTGTCTTGCGCATGCCTACCCCGTGCGGTGTGCCCTCAGCGTTATCTATATACCACGCCACGTGCCCTACGGTATCGCTCCCGCTGTACCGGCAACCACCGGCACAACGCTTGTTCATCTCCCTGCCGCCGCGGGCTGCATACTCCCACTGACCCTCCGTGGGTAGCCGGTACTCATGGCCGCTGCCCTTACGACCCGTGCGCACATTCAAGCTGTCAAGAAAAATCTGAACATCATCCCAGCTAACCTGCTCTACAGGGCACGAGTCGCAGCTCTTGTGAGCGCTGGGGTTGGACAAAGGTGCACTCGTGCGGTTCTTCATCACCTCTCTCCACTCCGCCTGCGTTACCTCATACTTCCCTATCCAAAAATCCGACACGCTAACTACGCTTGTGTCATTGTTCTCACAGCCGAGGTTCAAGCCTTCATAAATAGCGTCGTCCCGACCTTTCTTACATCCCATATCAAACGTGCCCCCCTCCACAAATACCATCGCCGGTTCAGACGCTCCAAAGGTGGCAATAAGGCATCTGGTTGCGTAAGAAACAGGCTTGCAGCTGCTGCTCTGAAGCCTGCCTGCAAGCTCCCATGCCACCTTTGTCAGCTCCGCCGAAGTCATCTTTCCGGGAGCGCCGGAATGATGAAAGGTCAAATCGGCGCTACATGGCTGCCGCCTACCGGCAACATTGATGAGCCGCGCCGAATACGCCTGAGTCTCGTGCTTAAAGGAAAAAAGGGTGGTGGCGTCCCTTTTTTTCGCCTCTACAAGGCATACCTGCGACAAGCCCTGCGCTTCCGCCCAATCGCAAAGCTCGCAGATATCCAAATCGCCGGAAGCCCGCCGCAGCGCCTTGAGCTTGGTCTGAACAAACTTTTCGCGCGTTACCATTGCGTACTGCCTGCTGCGGTTGAGCTCCTCGCCTACATAGTGGGCAAGCACGTCCCCATACATCCAGCTGTCCACCCCCACCACCAGCACCGCCATGGCCTCCTTGCCGGCAGCCTGCGCCTGCGCCGCCAAAAGCAGCAGCGCGAGTAAAGAAATCAGCATTTTTTTCATCGTCTTTAATTTTAGAATTTAGAATTTAGAATCCCCGCCGCCATTCCGAGTGAAGCGAGGAACCTCCCCGCACAACACCCGACCCCTTTGCAGGCGGCGGGTGCGGGGAGGCTCCTCCGCTCCACGCGCTCGCGCCCCGCGCGATTCGGTCGGAATGACGGCAGGGAGCGAGAAAATGAGGGCGGGGAATGAAAAAAACCGCCCCATGCAAAAAAAACATGGCGCGGCTGTATTAGTGGACAACGTATAGTGAATGGTGAAGAGTAAACGGCGGCTAACTATCTGTGCCCGTGTACACGAGCACGTGTAAACAATCGTGCCAACCCCACGCCATAAGCAGGGGCAAATTCCTAAAGTGTCATAATTGAAATGCATTATTTATTGCCTTTAAATTAACATGAAAAGTGCTTTTTGGCAATGGCATCGGCAAAAGTAGCTCTAAATTTTGAATTGTACGCATGCTTTGAAGGGTATTTATCAACATGTTTTGAGGAATTTTTGAGCTGCGTGAAGCGCGACTTCCGCGCAGAGCTTCACTCGTAGTCCAGCTCCAGCTTTTGCCTGAGCGTGGAGAGGAGCGGGTTTTGCTCTACCAGAAATTTGTAGCAATTTTCGTTGCCGTAGGGTTTGGGCGGCTTGCCGTCGGCTTCTTCCTCTACCGAGAGCTCCACTGCTATTTCTGCGTTGTGCAGGTGCTGCTGCAGGAAGTACACGAGCGACTTCTTTTCTTGCTCCACGTCTCTTAGGGAAAGGTCATTGCTCAGCTTCAGGGCAATGGTGCGCTTGTCGGCGCTGATGGCTTTGTGCGCGCCGAGTACGGCGTTTTTCACCCGTGTTTTTTGCTCCGGTAGCGCCGCGGCGTACTGCAGGCAGGCCTTTTGCAGCTGCTCGTCGGTGAAATCCTGCGCCTCCGCCGCGGTGTCGCCTGCGCTGTTGTCGGGTTTATCGGCGGGTTGCGGCAGCTTGGGGGGTGCGCTGGTGAGCACGCCTTTTATCTGCATGGTTTTTGGCAGCGTGAGGGCAGGGCGAGGCGGTTGCGGCGCAGGCGCAGCGCCGGATACGGCAGTAGCCGGACCTGCAGCGGGCGTTGGCGCGGGAGAATCGTCGGCGTCGGAGGTAGAAATTTCTACATCAGGCTTTTTTTTTTCGGCGCACAAATACGAAATTTGCAGCAGGCACAGCTCTACGTGCAGGCGTGGGTTGCCGCTGGCTTTGTAGCCCACATCGCAGCGGGAGGCCAGGTTGAGCGCCTCAAACAGGAAGCGGGCGTCGCAGCCGGCGGCTTGCTCGCGGTACATTTTTTTAATTGATTCGCTCGCCTCCAGCAGCTGCACGGTTTGCGCATCCTTGCACACGAGCAGGTCGCGGAAGTGCGAGCATAGCCCGGCTATGAAGTGCTGCCCCTCGAACCCCTTCGACAGCACCTCGTCAAAAATGAGCAGCGCCTCGCTATAGCTACTCTTCAAGAAAGCGCCGGTGAGCTTGAAGTAGTAGTCGTAGTCGAGCACGTTGAGGTTTTCTATCGCCTTGGCGTAGGTGAGCTCGCTGCCGCAGAACGACACCACCTGGTCGAATATGGAGAGCGCATCGCGCATGGCGCCATCGGCTTTTTGGGCAATGATGTGCAGGGCGGAGTCTTCGGCGGCAACGCCCTCGCTCTGGGCAATCATCTTGAGGTACTCCACCGTATCGTCCGTTCGGATGCGGTTGAAGTCGTAGATTTGGCAGCGCGACAGAATGGTGGGAATAATTTTGTGCTTTTCCGTTGTGGCGAGAAT
>JAISLN010000310.1 GCA_031290835.1 Prevotellaceae bacterium | reverse complement strand
TATTGAGCCGGCAGCAATAGTAACCGTAGCGGTGCGGGTTTCTGTGGTGGCGTTTTCCGTTACATCTACGGTAACCGTGCCGTTGGCTGTGCCGGTGGCGGGCGACGCCGTACACCAAGTAACGCCGTCGTTTACGGTAGCCGTCCACGTGGTGTTGCTTGTTACGGCAACGGCGTAGGTACCTACAGTGGAGGTGGCGCTAATAGTGGTTTTGTCAATCAGCAATGTAGATGTAGGCGATGCGCCGACCTGCGTTACGGTCACCTTATGGGCTATCGAGCCGGCAGCAATAGTAACCGTAGCGGTGCGGGTTGCTGTGGTGGCGTTTTCCGTTACATTTATGGTAACCGTGCCGTTGGCTGTGCCGGTGGCGGGCGACGCCGTACACCAGGTAACGCCGGCGTTTACGGTAGCCGTCCACGTGGTGTTGCTTGTTACGGCAACGGCGTAGGTACCTACAGTGGAGGTGGCGCTAATAGTGGTTTTGTCAATCAGCAAGGCCGCGCTTGAGGAGTCGTTCTTGTCGTCGGAATTTTTGCCGCAGGCGGCGAACATCAGCAGCAGGCTACAGGTCATAGCCGTAAGCTGAAGCATGTGGTTATGCAAATGTTGTCCCTTGCAGGACAAAGGGCAGCTGTTTTTTCTCAATAATTCGGTTTTCATGCTATTTTCATTATTAGGTATTGATTGTTTTGAGCTCGTAATTCATAATTCCACACAAATCAAGCTTGGATTTGATATGCTCAGCCAGACATAGGTACAAAAATAAGAAAAAAATGGACACATCGTGCAAAAAAAGTGCATATTGTTGCAAAAAGTATGCTGGTAAATCAGGTCGGCGCCTCGTCGGGTGGTATAAAGTGAGGAGGTGCTGCTTGCGGTGCTGTAAAAAAAATCATTTCGGCATAGCCGCAAAGAACGAAGCCTGCCGCTTCGCTTTTTGGGTGTATGCACTTTGCCTCATGAGCGGCGGCAGCTGGGGTAAACGGGCAGGTGGAGTTGGTGGTATAAAGAATTTATATACCTTTGCGGGGACGAATTAGAAATTTTTTTGTATTTTTGGTAGGATTATCGTAACCCGATATGCAAAAATATTCACTTGGTCGGCATCTTACAGGTAGCACCGGCGTGGGTTTGTTCCGGAGAGAAGAAGATAGCGCCGTCAAAAAAAATCAGGTTGTAACATGTACGAATACATCAAAGGCGCGCTGACGTCGCTTACGCCCACCTGCGCTGTTGTAGAGGCGGCTGGCATAGGCTACTTTGTCAACATATCGCTGCAAACCTACACGCGGCTTGCCGATAGCCGCGAGGCGCAGCTCTACCTTCACCAGCAGGTGCGCGAGGATGCGCACGTGCTGTACGGCTTTGCCGACGCCGACGAGCGCGAGCTCTTCCGTATGCTGATTAGCGTATCGGGAGTTGGCGCGGCTACGGCGCGCATCATGCTTTCGTCGCTCAACAGCGGCGACCTTACCACCGCCATCTCCACCGGCGACGTTGCCGTGCTCAAAAGCATAAAGGGTATAGGGCTGAAAACGGCCGAGCGCATAGTGGTTGACCTGAAGGGGAAATCGCTAAAGGCGGTTGGCGCAGGCGAAGCCGGCTTGCCGGGCGTCGCGGTGGCGTCGGGCGTGCGTAAGGAGGCTACGGCGGCGCTGCTGGCGCTGGGATTTCCAAAAGCGGCTACCGAAAAAGCGGTGGAAGCCGTATTTACGCAAAACAACAGGCAAAGCGTGGAGGAACTGATACGGGGTGCCTTACAACGACTCTAAAAAGGAAGAATTTTGGGTTTTATTTATCGCTTCTCACTAACGTTTTCTCTCACAGCGACCATTGTTGTACTCTGGGCAATGGAAAGCGCCGCTGCGCCTTCGGACGAAGAGCGACGCTGGGAGCCTGCCGTAAAGGAATCGGAGGCGTATGAGGTGGACTACGATGAGCAAAACCGGCTGTACACGTTCTACAACAAGGGGCAGGGAAAGCTGGGGACGCCGGCAAAGGTGATGAATAGCGACGAATACCGGCGCTACCGGTTCGACAACGCCGTGCGCGAAGCGTGGAATACCCGCCGCGACAACGAAATGAGCAGCGCCTCGCGCAGCGGCGGCGGCGGAGCATCGAAGCTGATACCCGACATAAAAATAAAATCGGCGCTGGTGTCCAACCTGCTGGGCAGCGACCTCATCAAATTCAACATACAGGGCGCGGTGGAGGCCATTTTCGGCTACAACTGGACGCGCACCGACAACCCCACCATCCCGGAGCAATACCGCTCGCACGGCGCTTTCGACTTCAAGGTGAACATGCAGCTCAACGCATCGGGCTCCATTGGCGACCGCATCAACATTAACTTTGTGAACAGCACCGACGTTACCTTCAGCTTCCAAAATCTGCTCAAGATTAACTACAAGGGCGATGAAGACCAGATTATTCAAAAAATAGAGGCGGGCAACGTGAGCCTGCCGCTGTCGGGGTCGCTCATTACCGGAAGCCAGAGCCTGTTTGGGGTGAAAACGGAGCTGAAGTTTGGGCACCTGACCATTGAGAGCATCATTTCGGAGCAAAAGGGGCAGTCGTCCACCATCAACGTGAAGGGTGGGGCGCAAACGACCCTATTTGACATTGCCGCCGACAAGTACGACGAAAATCGCCACTTCTTTTTGGCGCACTTCTTTCGCAACCGCTACAACGATGCGCTCAAGTACCTGCCGCTCATACAGTCGGGGGTAAACATTACCCGCCTTGAGGTGTGGGTAACCAACCGCAACAACCGCTTTGAGAGCTCGCGCAACATCATTGCGCTCGACGCGCTGGGCAGCGGCGACCGTCCCGACAACGATAACAATATTCTATACAGTACGCTGAAAAACAGCGAAGCTGCGCGGAACATGTCCTCCGTCAACGAGGCATTGGCGGGCTTGGGGCTGAAGCAGGTGGCCGATTTTGAGAAGGTAGAAAATGCCCGGCGGCTTACCCAAGGCAATGATTACCAGTTCAACCCGCAGCTGGGCTACATTTCGCTTACCTATCCGCTCAAGGCCGACGAGGTGCTGGCGGTGGCGTTTGAATATACCATGGGCGGCAGAACGCACCGCGTGGGCGAATTTTACGACGACGGCGTGGCGGCTCCAAAGGCTCTGTTTGTCAAAATGCTGAAGGGCGCCAACCTCTCCCCGCGCTTCAACACGTGGAGCTTGATGATGAAGAACGTTTACGACCTCGGCACCTACCAGCTGAGCTCCGATAACTTTATCCTCAACGTGATGTACCACGACGACGCCGTAGGCACCAACGTGCCCTACATCACCGAGGGCAAGATAAAAAACATGCCGCTGCTACAGGTGCTCAACCTCGACAACCTCAACAACGCCGGCAACCGCTACCCCGACGGGCGCTTCGACTACGTGGAGGGCGTTACGGTGCTCTCCAGCGGCGGGCGGATAATATTTCCGGTGCTGGAGCCGTTTGGGCGCGACCTCGGCGCAAGAATCGGCGAGCCCGAGGCAAAAAAGTACGTGTACAACGAGCTCTACGACTCAACGATGGTAAAGGCGCGGCAGTTTGCCGACAAGAATAAGTTTCGCCTCACGGGCTCCTACAAGTCCACCTCCGCCTCCGAAATCATGCTCAACGCCATTGATATACCCGAAGGCTCGGTGGTGGTTACCGCCGGCGGCATCAAGCTGGTAGAAAACGTGGATTACACCGTAAACTATACCTTGGGGCGCGTGCAAATCATCAATCCGGTTTACTTGGGCTCCAACGTGCCTCTGCAGGTGTCGATGGAGAGCATGGAGATGTTTTCGTTTGTCAAGAAAACGCTGATGGGCGCCAACCTCAAGTACCAGTTTTCAAAGGATTTTAAGCTGGGCGCCACCGTTCTACACCTTTCGGAGCGGCCGCTTACCCAAAAGGTTACCTACGGCGACGAGCCGCTATCGAACACCATTTGGGGGCTTAACGGCTCGTACAGCCGCGAGGTCAACCTGCTCACCAAGATGGTGGACGCCATTCCGCTTATCGAAACCAAGGCGCCGTCGCGGGTAACGCTGGACGGCGAGTTTGCCCAGCTGCTGCCGGGGCACTCCAGCTCCATCGGCAAATCGGGGACAACCTACATCGACGATTTTGAGGCAAGCAAGATGAGCTTCGACCTCAAGCACTACGTTACGTGGGGGTTAGGCAGCACCCCAGAAGTGGTGAGCGCCGTGGGCGGACGGCATTTTCCCGGCGGAAAGCTAACCACCCTGCCGAATAAACCGCTCAGCAACGGCTACTACCGCTCCCTGCTGGCGTGGTACGTGATAGACCCGCTGTTTTTGCGCAACCTCTCCTCTACGCCCGGCTACATGCGGAACAACCAGAAGCTCTACTGCAAAAATCACTACGTGCGCGAGGTGGACGAAAAGGAAATTTTTCCCAGAAAAGACATCGTGATAGGCGTGGAGGACGCCAAAATATCCGTGCTCAACGTGGCCTACTACCCCAACGAGCGCGGTCCCTACAACTACATCGACTTTGACGCCAACGGACAGTTCCCCGGCAAGGGGCTTAACGCCAGCGGCTCCCTGAAAACGCCCCGTACCAACTTTGGCTCCATGATGCGCGCGCTCTCCGTTACCGATTTTGAAACCTCCAACATTGAGTACATTGAGTTCTGGATGCTCGACCCGTTTATTTACACCCGCAGCTCGCCCGATAGGGGGAAGTCCGCCAACGGACGGCTCTACTTCAACCTCGGCGACGTGTCGGAAGACGTGCTGAAGGATACCCGAAAATCGTTTGAAAACGGGCTGCCGTACCCGTACGATACGACGCTGATAGAGAAAACTCCATGGGGATACGTGCCCAAGGTGCAATCGCTGGTCAACACGTTTGACAACAACGAAGCCGCCAGAGCCATACAGGACGTGGGATACGACGGTATGACCCGCGAGCAGGCGCGCACCTTCTTTGAAAACGAGCACCAATACTTGAGCCATATACAAGGCATTTTGACCACCAACGCCATGAGAACCTTTGAGAACGACCCCTCAAACGACCTGTACCACTACTATCGGGGGGCGGACTACGACAATGATAGGCTGGACATCCTGACGCGCTACAAGCGCTACAACAACCCCGAAGGCAACTCGCCGGTAGCGTCGGGGGGGCTGTCAACCTCATCTACCACCATGCCCAACACGGAGGATATTAACTTGGACAACACGCTCAACGAGCTGGAGAGCTACTACGAATACTACATCGACCTTACGCCCGACGCCATTAGCCCCGAAAAGGTGGGGCAAAACTACATTGCCGACGTGCGCGCCGTGAACGT
>JAISLN010000309.1 GCA_031290835.1 Prevotellaceae bacterium | reverse complement strand
TTGTGTGTGTGTGTGTGTGTGTGTGTGTGTGTGTGTGTGTGTGTGTGTGTGTGTGTGTGTGTGTGTGTGTGTGTGTGTGTGTGTGTGTGTGTGTGTGTGTGTGTGTGTGTGTGTAAGATCTTTGCCCGTACTGTGTGCAGAAATTACCACCGCGCTGCCTTGTTGATGCAGCCGGCTAAAAATAGCTTCCTGTATGTCGTAGCTGAGCCTCATTTTGCCTCTTCTTACTATATTTGGTTATGGTATTATGCTCACATCGCCAAGCGACGCGCTTTACGTAGCAATAGCAGAGAATTTAAGATAGCAAGGATATGAATTTTTCCTCCTTAGTAATTTTGCAAAGATACAGCATAGCGTTATAAAAACCTCAAAAAATTCAGTTAAAAAATGCGCTTCCATATATTGGTTAAAGAATTGCTGTAAATGGAATGTTTTGCTTCACTACTGAAATGATAATTTGCCACAATGTAGCTAACTTGTAGCTGAAGTTGCTTTTGCATTTTCTGGATTTTTGAGTTTTTGGGAATTTGAGAGGCGCAAAAACGGCTACATTCGCGCTGCCGACAAGGTAGGCGCGCGCAAAAATATTGGGTGGTGCTACAATATTGTATGCTACCGCCTGTTGCTCGCATTCCGGGTTGGCTACGCCGAGTTCGGCGTAGCCAACCCGAATGCGAGTGAGCAACAGACAATTTTTTTAGGCGTCTTTCCTCTGTAAAAAAACTTTTTTTCGTTCGTACGCGCTTGGAAAATCTTGGTTTTTCATCTACTTTTGCTTGCCAAGCCATTTTATTGCAATACATGTTTTTTCGATATACGCATTTATGTTTGATTGCCGCGCTGCTGCCGGTGTGTGTTGGCGGGCAGGTGCTGCGCGGCAGCATTACGGACAAGTCCGGTACTCCCATTCCGTTTGCCACCGTTTACGTGCGCGAGGCGCAGCTGGGCACCTCTGCCGACGAGCATGGGGAGTTTGAGCTCAAGCTCCCCCGCGGCGTTTACACCTGCGTTTTGCAGCGCATAGGCTACCAAACGAGCGTGGAAACGGTGGAGGTTGCCGAGCAGGGCGCTACGCTTCGGGTTGCGCTCGCGGACAAGTCCTACGAATTGGAGGCAGTCCTTGTATCCAACAGCCGCGAGGACTACGCCTACCACGTCATGCGCCGCGCCATTGCCATGGCGCCCTACTACAGCCGCGAGGTGAGCCGCTACAAGGCCGATGTGTACCTCAAGGGGACGTGCAAGGTCAAGCGCATATCGCGCGTGGTGAAAGCGCTGGCAAAAAAAGAGCTCCGGCAGGCAAAAATTAAGGAAAATGAAACCTACCTGCTGGAGTCGATGAACGAAATAGAGTATTCTGCGCCAAATACCTACAAGCATAAGGTGCTTTCCTCCAAAAGCACGGTGCCGGTCGATTTCGGCAGCTTCAACACGATGAACTACGTAAATGTAAGCGTGTACAGCCTTAACCTGCTGGCGCACGACGCCATTTCCAACTATCGCTTTGAGTACGAGGGAATTGTGGAAGAGGGAAAGATGGTTATCTGCAAGATTAAGGTTACCCCGCGCAAAAAAAATCCGGGCTTGATGAGCGGGCACATCTACATTGTGGAGGACACGTGGCGCGTGTACAGCGCCAACCTGAGCGGCAATTTTCCCTTTGGGACCTTTAGCGCCATGATGACCACCAACGAAATCCGCGACGGCATTTGGCTTCCTACCTCCTACAGCTTTACGGCAACGGTGAAAGCGCTGGGCAACAACGCCGACTTTGACTACACCGGCACGATACGCTACGGCAGCGTCGTCAAAAATACCCAAATACGAAATCCGCTCGCAAGCGCCGCCCCGCCGCAGGCGCCCGCCCCGCCGCCCGCCGCTGCTGCCGCTGCCAAGAGCGCATCGTCAAAGAGCGCGTCCGACAGCATCCGGCGGCAGAAGCGGCGCAGCAAGCTGGCGAGCCTGCTGGAGAAGGAAGAGCTGAGCAACCGCGAAATGCTCAGGGCAAGCAAGCTACTTCAGGAGGAGGTAAAGGAGCAAGAGCCGCCCTCGCTCAACCTTAGCAGCCGCTACCGCGTGGAGGTGGACAGCAGCGCGCACACGCGCGACTCCTTGTACTGGAGCGCCATCCGCCCCGTGCCGCTCAAGCGCGACGAAATAGCGAGCTACCTCAAGGTTGACTCCGCTCGTGCGCTGGCGCAGGCGCACGGCGATTCCGCAAAAGCGGGCGGCGCCGCGCTGCGCAACCTGATAATCGGCAAGCGCTACCAACCGTGCCCCACGCTGCGCATCACGTACAGCGGGCTGGTAGCGCCCTCGCTCCTCACCTTCAGCGCCGTCAACGGATTTCACTACGGCCAAAAGGTGAGGCTGCGAAAAATGTTTGCCGACAGCACGATGCTCAACCTCAGCGCCAATGCCGGCTGGGCTTTCAGCCGCAAGGCCTTCACGTGGAGGCTCAACGGCGGATACCAGTACTTTCCCGAGCGCCGCGCAGAGGCGTTTTTTGACGTCGGGTGGTACGATGCCGACTACAACGGCAGCCGGCAGGTGGACGTCGTGAGTAGCTCGCTGGCGCTGCTGCTGCACAACAATTACAACCGCCTCTACGACCAGCTGTACGTAACGCTGGGCAACAACATCGACATTGCCAACGGGCTGTCGCTACAGCTTATGCTGTCGCACTACAACCGCAAGCGCTTGGAGAACAGCACGGAGTTTTCGTTCTTCAGCCGCAGCAAAAAGTACGCGCCCAACCTGCCGGACAACGAGTACGTGCAGCCCCACTTTGAGCTGCACAGGTCAAGCATTCTAAGCGTTTCGCTCAGCTACACGCCGCAGTATTTCTACCGGATGAGGGGCAGGCAAAAGCGCATGGAGTACTCCAGCTACCCTACGCTACAGCTTACGTGGCGCGAGGGTATTCCCAGCGTGATGGGCAGCAAATCCGACTTTAGCTTTGCCAAGTTCTCCGTTCACCAAACGAGGCGCTTAGGCTTGCTGGAAGATTTTTCGTACCGCGTGGAGGGAGTAAAATTTTTTCGCAGCCGGGAGGTCGATTTTCCCGACTTTCACCATTTCTCAATGCCGGGCTACGTGGGGCACACCGTTGGCGGCGCGCGCTGGGAGTACTCGCGCTACTATCGCTACAGCACGCCCACGTGGGGCGCGTCGGCGGAGGCGAGGTACGTTACGCCGTTTTTGGCGCTCAAGTTTTTGCCGCTGTTCGATAGAACGTACTGCCGCGAAAACGTAAGCCTGCGCACGCTCTACACGCCACAGCAAAAATTCTACACCGAAGCCGAATACGCCGTGAGCGAAATATTTTTTGTGATGAGGCTGGGCATTTTTGCCGGATTTGAAAACGAGCGGCTTCGCGCAGTGGGGGTGACGCTGAGGTTTAACATGCTGTAGCATGGCTATTCCGATTCGTTTAAAAGTGAATTTTGCAGATAGAGTTTACGGTGTTGCAACGAAATAAGGGCAAGCGGCAAAGTCCGAAGGACTTTAATATGGATAACCCCGTGCAAGCCGCAGGCGCAGCACGGGGGTAAAAAATCCCCCGACCACTCCCTGAGCTGCTACGCAGTTCAGCTATTATTCACTAAAAAACTTTCTAAAGTGCTACTTTGGGGTAGAAGCATCTGTTTTTTTATCGATTATAAAAAGGTAGGCAAGGAAAGCGATGCTAATAGCAAGTATTGTTCCGTAAAGGATGAAAAATGCCATGATATTATTAATTTTTGATTAACTTAACTCCAATGAAAGCTGTAGCTATTGCTGCAATTGTCCCAATAATTGCTTTCGGAATTGAAAATTCGTCCTTCATGAAAGAAGCTATAACGCCACCACCAAGTAGCAACTTGGATACATCAAAAGCATACTTGCTAATAGCATTCCGTTTTTCTTCCGATAAATTTTTGGTAGTGTCATACATTATATGATATTATATTTTCTGGATTGTTTTCGCTTCGGTTGCCCGTAGAGCAATATCTTCATTTTCAGAGAAATCCACCTCTGTGTCTCTCTGTGAACCTCCGTATTCCCTCTGTGTAAATTATTATTACACGTAAATTATTATTACACAGAGAAAATAGCAAGAGGTTCACAGAGAGACACAGAGGGGTTTTCCGTGTGTTGTGAGCTTTCATATAATTCTGTCTTTAAAATCTGTGTAAATCCGTCAAATCCGTGTCATCTGTGCGCAAAATATAGCATCATATAATGTATGACACTACCTAGCCGTTTATCCTCACTTCAGCAAAAAAGCCCTGAAATCTTCGTACCTGTTGCTCATACCAACGGTTTGCTTTTGGCCGCTCATAAAGGCTTGCAGCTTTTCGGGGATGGCAATATCAGCCCCCAAAATATCATCTACCGTTTCTTTGAACTTGGCGGGGTGCGCCGTTTCCAGAAAAAATCCTTTCGCCGCTTTATTCCCCTTCAGGTACTCGCGCAGGGCTTCGCAGGCGCAGGCGCCGTGCGGGTCGAGCGTGTAGCGTGCTTCGGCAAAGGTGCGCTTTATCGCTTCGCGAATTTGCGCATCGCTGTAGCTGTACCCCGAAATGTCCGCGGTTACCTTGGCGTAATCGCAGCCGTACAGGTCCATGATGCGGGCAAAGTTGCTTGGGTTGCCCACGTCCATGGCGTTGGCAATGGTGGCGATGCTTGGGCGCGGCGAAAATTGAGCCGTTTGCAGGTACTTCAAAAAAATGTCGTTGGCGTTGTTGGCGGCAATAAAATGCTTGATGGGCAATCCCATACGCTTGGCGAGCAGCCCCGCCGTGAGGTTGCCGAAGTTGCCGCTTGGGACGCACGCCACCACATCGCCGCCCTTTGGCATTTGCGCCCACCCCCAAAAGTAGTAGAACGCCTGCGGAATGAATCGCGCAAGGTTGATGGAGTTGGCCGAGGTGAGCTTGCGCTGCGCGTTGAGCGCCTTATCCAAAAAGGCTTGCTTGACCATGCGCTGGCAATCGTCAAACGTGCCCTCCACTTCGAGGGCGCAGACGTTCTTTCCCAGCGTGGTAAACTGCGCCTCCTGAATTTTGCTCACCAAACCTTTTGGGTACAAAATGGTGACGGTAATACCTTCGATTCCCAAGAAACCGTTTGCCACCGCGCTTCCCGTGTCGCCGGAGGTAGCCGCCAGCACGTTGGTTTCCGTCCGTTCGTTGCGGGTGAAGTGCTGCATCAGGCGCGCCAAAAAGCGGGCGCCAACGTCCTTAAACGCCATGGTAGGTCCGTGAAACAGCTCAAGGCTGTAGAGGTTGTCGGTTACTTTTACCAGCGGAATATCAAAATTCAGCGCGCTGTGTACTATATCGCGCAGCGCTGCCGGCGCTACGTCTTCGCCAAAAAGCGCGGCGGCAACCTCCACGGCTATCTCCTGAAGCGTTTTGGTGTGCAGCGAGGCAAAAAAATCGCTGCCGAGCTGCGGAATGCGCTCCGGCATGTACAGGCCGTTGTCGTCGGCCAAACCCTTTAAAACCGCCTCTTTGAGCGTCGATAGCGAGACTTGCTTGTTGGTGCTGTAGTATTTCATGTTGCTAATATAGTAGTGCAGGGGGCAAAAGTACGCATTTTTTTCGGCGCGTTGGCTTTCGGATAGAAAATTTATGCTCACGGACAAGGCGCACGAACAGGAAATGTTGCCTACCCTTGTCGCCGTTAGTCAAGCAAAATGCAGCCGGTATGCCGTTTTTCGGCGGATAGCTTAAGGAAGTAATGTTCAAAAAAATTGCTACTTTTGCAGGGATGTGAGATAAAAGATAAATACATGGGTAAGCTTCATTTTTTTAATACGACCGGTCCCTGCAATCCTGATGACCACTACATGCTGCCTCCGGCGGACAGGCTGGTGGGCGCTCAGCTTCATCGCTACATTAGCGATAAGCTGTACTGGGTGCTCCACGCGCCGCGCCAGACGGGCAAAACCACCTTTCTGCTGAGCTGGATGCGCGAAATCAACGCCGGCGGCGAAGCGGTGTCGTGCTACGTGAGCGTGGAGCGGTGTCAGGGCGTTGCCGA
>JAISLN010000308.1 GCA_031290835.1 Prevotellaceae bacterium | reverse complement strand
AAAATCCCGAAGGTATAGGTACCTCCGCGCCGCGCTTTAGCTGGGAAATTGTGAGCAGCGATGCAAACGTAATGCAAACAGCTTACCATATTCTGGTGGCTTCGTCGGCAAAAAAGCTGGCGGATGATGTGGGCGACGTGTGGAGCTCCGGCGAGGTGAAAAGCGCACAGTCTGTGCTGGTGAGCTATGCCGGTAGCCCGCTGCCGAGCAAGACGGATTTTTTTTGGAAGGTGAAAGTTACCACCGGCAAAGGCGCAAGCGCGTGGAGCGAAATCGCCCGGTTTAGCACGGGTATGTACGGCGAAGATGGTTGGAAGGCGCAGTGGATAGGGCTCGATAAATCTTTTTCGTGGGATAGCGAAACGCAGTGGTCGCGGCTGTCGGCGCGCTACCTGCGCAGGGAGTTTGTGGCGGCAAAAAAGGCGGTAAAATCGGCAAAGCTGTACATTGCCGGCATGGGCCTGTACGAGCTGTACGTCAACGGGCAAAAAGTTGGCAATCAAGTCCTTGCGCCTGTTCCGACGGACTATCGCAAGTCGGTAACGTACAATACGTTTGACGTTACGGCGATGGTGCGGGCGGGGAAAAATGCCCTCGGCGTAACCTTGGGCAACGGACGTTTTTACACCATGCGGCAGGCCTACAAGCCGCACAAAATAAATACCTTTGGCTACCCAAAGCTGCTCCTGCAGCTGGAGCTGGCCTACGAAGACGGCAGCCGGCAAACGGTGGCAAGCGACCCAGCGTGGGAGATAACCGCCGATGGCCCCATTCGCTCAAACAACGAGTACGACGGCGAAGTTTACGACGCCACCAAAGAAATGCCGGGCTGGAATACGGTTGGCTTC
This sequence comes from Prevotellaceae bacterium, assembly GCA_031290835.1. Lineage (GTDB taxonomy): Bacteria > Bacteroidota > Bacteroidia > Bacteroidales > UBA932 > JAITMY01. Next base: position 5,505 of record JAISLN010000308.1, on the reverse strand, counting down.
AGCGGCAAAGGCTGGCTCAAGGCGGAGCCGGTAAAGGCTCCCGAAGGCAAGCTGGCGGCGCAATCCACCCCCAACATGAAGGTGATGGAAACGCTCAAGCCGCGCTCCATAGCGGAGCTCTCCAAGGATACTTTCATCATGGACATGGGGCAAAATATGGTTGGCTGGGTGAAGCTAAAGGTGCGCGGAAGCAGGGGCGACACCATTCGCCTGCGCTTTGCCGAAACGCTGAACGCCGACGGCTCCCTCTTTACCCGCAACCTGCGCGACGCCATCTGCACCGATACCTACATCCTGAAGGGCGAGGGCGAGGAAACGTGGCAGCCGTCGTTTGTTTACCACGGGTTTCGCTACGTGCAGCTCACGGGCTTTGCCGCCAAGCCGTTGCTCGGCGATTTTGAGGGAATGGTGGTGTACGACGAAATGGCCACCATCGGCACGTTCCGAAGCTCCAACGAGCTGCTCAACCGCCTGCACCAAAATGCGTACTGGGGCATTCGCGGCAACTACAAGGGGATGCCGGTTGACTGTCCGCAGCGCAACGAGCGGCAGCCTTGGCTGGGCGACCGCGCTACGGGGGCGCTGGGCGAAAGCTTTATCTTCGACAACAAGGCGCTTTACGCAAAGTGGCTCAACGACATTGAGGAGGCGCAACGCGAAGACGGCTGCATCCCCGACGTTGCGCCCGCCTTCTGGAGCTACTACAGCGACAACATGACCTGGCCCGGAACGTACTTGCTGGTGGCGGACATGCTGAGCAAGCAGCACGGAAACACAACGCCCGCTGTGCAGCATTACGCCTCAATGAAAAAATGGCTCGGCTACATGCGCGCAAAGTACATGACGCCGGACTTTATCCTCACCAAAGACAAGTACGGCGACTGGTGCGTCCCCCCCGAATCGAAGGAGCTGATTCACTCGCAGGATCCGGCGCGTAAAACCGCCGGAGAGCTTATCGCCACGGCCTACTTCTACAAAATGGCAAATTTGATGGCCGGCTTTGCCCGCCTGACGGAAAATGGCGACGATGCTCAAGAATTTGCGGAGCTGGCAGGACAGGTAAGGGAGGCATTCAACAAAAAGTTCTACAACCCGCAGGCGCAGTGCTACGGCAATAATACCGTAACGGCAAACTTGCTGCCGCTGGCGTTTGGCATGGTCGAAAGGAGCAACGAAGAAAAAGTATTTGCAAAAATTGTGTCCAAAATTATGGACGACAATCGGGGGCATATCAGCACGGGGGTGGTAGGCACGCAGTGGATTATGCGGGAGCTCAGCCGGCGCGGGCGCACGGATGTGGCCTACGCTATGGCAACAAAAAAGGATTACCCAAGCTGGGGCTACATGCTGGAAAACGGCGCTACCACCATTTGGGAGCTCTGGAACGGCAACACCGCCAACCCAAGCATGAACTCGCACAACCACGTGATGCTGCTGGGCGACTTGGTAACGTGGATGTACGAGGACTTGGCGGGAATACGGTCGCACGATACCTATCGCGGCTTCAAGTTTATGTGGATGCACCCAAAGCCAACCGAAGACCTCAGCTGGGTGCAGGCTTCGTACCTGTCGCCTTACGGCAAGGTAGGCAGCGAATGGAGGCTGGAGAAGAATATTTTTACGTGGAAAATAGCCATTCCCGCCAACATGCGGGCTAACATTCTGGTACCTGCCGCAAGCCTCGACTCCATTACCGGCAACGGAAAACCCGTGATGCAGCTCGAGGGCGTAAAGCTTGTGCGAATTGAAAAAGGGCGGATTAACCTTGAGCTGGGCTCGGGCGAGTACCTTATCCGCTGCCCTTACGGAGTGGCGCAAGACCGCTGGAAAAAAGGCGTTGTAGCCGATGAGTTTATTTTTGAGGAGGCGCCGTTTCCCGAAAGCCATGCCGCCACCATTGCGCAAACCAAAGAGGGCAACCTGATTGCGGCGTGGTTTGGCGGTACCAAGGAGCGCAACCCCGATGTGTGCATTTGGACGAGCGTCCGCGTGAACGGGAGGTGGACGGAGCCGCGCAACGTGGCCAACGGCATTGTGAACGACACGCTGCGCTACGCCTGCTGGAATCCGGTGCTGTACCAAGCGCCCGGCGGAGAGCTGCAGCTCTACTACAAGGTTGGAGCAAACGTGGCCGCCTGGGAGGGAAAAGTTATCCGCTCCGGCGACGGCGGCGCAACGTGGTCAACGCCCGAAAGCCTGCCGAAAGGGTTGCTCGGCCCCGTCAAAAATAAGCCCGTAATGCTCAAGGACGGAAGGCTGGTGGCAGGGTCGAGCACCGAAGGCAAGGAGGGTTGGCGCGTGCACTTTGAGGTAAGCAAAGACAACGGCAAAACGTGGACAAAAGCTCCGCCCATCAACGACGGGCAAGCGGTGAGCGCCATTCAGCCAAGCCTCCTTACCTACCCCGATGGCCGCCTGCAGGTGCTGTGCCGCAGCAAGAGCAGGGCAATCATGGAGTCGTGGTCAACGGATGGCGGCAAAACGTGGTCGCCCATGCAGGCCTCCGCGCTGCCCAACAACAACTCCGGCGTTGACGCCGTCAGCCTCCTCGACGGCCGGCAGCTGCTGGTGTACAACCACGTGCTGCCCGACAGCGGCGTGCGCAACGGCAAAGGCGCCCGCTCGCCGCTCAACGTGGCCATCTCCGACGACGGAAAAACGTGGTACGCCGCCCTCGTGCTCGAAGATTCGCCCATCGGGCAGTACTCCTACCCCTCGGTTGTGCAAACCCCCGACGGCATGGTGCACGTCGTATATACGTGGCGGCGGCAGCGCATCAAGTACGTGCAGATAGACGCAAGCAAGCTGGCGCTTTCGCAAATTGAAAACGGCGCCTGGGCTTCGGCCGCCGAAGCCAAAAAGGTGCAGGTGGTGAACAACCGCCGCTACAAAGTTGCGGCGTGCGACTGGATGATGCTCAAGCGGCAAAAAATAGGCGCTGTGGAGCTGGCGGCAGAGCTTGGCGCCGACGGATTGGAGCTTGACTTGGGAGGGTTGGGCAAGCGCGTATCGTTCGATAACAAGCTTACGCAAAAATCGTTTCAGGAGCTTTTCATCTCGGAGTGCAACCGGCTGGGCGTGGAGTTCAGCTCGCTGGCCTTGTCGGCGTTTTACGGGCAATCGTTTGCAACGCGCGAAAACTACGAGGCGCTGATAGACGAAGCCATACAATCCATGCTCGCCTTGGGCATTAAGCGAGCCTTTTTGCCCATGGGCAACCAAAGCGATTTGGCAAAAAATCCGGAGCTCTACCCCGCTGTGCTGGAGCGGCTAAAGGTGGTGGCGCAGAAGGCCGAAAAGTCGGGCGTCGTTTTTGGTATCGAAACTACGCTGGACGCCAAGGGCGAGGCAAAGCTGATAGATGAGGTAGGCTCAAAATCGGTGCGTAGCTACGTAAACTTTTCGGGCGTCATCAAGCGCAAGGGCGATATTGTGGCGGAGCTGAAAACCTTGGGCAAGGACAGGATAATGCAAATTCACGCCACCAACACCGACGGCTTCTGGATACAGAACGACCCGCAGCTCGACATGGCAAAAGTAAAGAAAACGCTTGACGAAATGGGCTGGAGCGGCTGGCTGGTGGTTGAGCGCTCGCGCGATGCAAAGGACGTGCACAACGTAAAGAAAAATTTCGGCGCAAACGTAAAGTACTTGCAGCGCGTATTTCAGGGCAGGTAAAGAGTAAAAATATGCGCACAAAGCCTGCGCTACTTGCCCATTACCTCCAACACCACCGCCGCCGCCTTTTCGGAGGGCATGGCGCCGCCGGAAGGCTTGAGCTGCGAAAAGTACTGCTGCGCCTGCGCAACCTGCTCCTGCGCGTGCTCGGGATGCTGCATCAGCTCCAACGATTTTTGGTAAATCAAGCCTTCGCGGCAGCGCGACAGCGTAAATTCGGGAATAATAAACCTGTTGGCAAGAATGTTGATGAGGTTGGCGTACCTTGAGGTAACCAGCTTGTCGGCAATCCGGTTGGTTATCGGGTCAAAGGTGTAGGCAATGAGGTGAGGCGTACCGCACGCCGTGAGCTCCAGCGTTACCGTGCCCGACGCGGCTATGGCAAAGCTGCTTGCGCGAAAAGCGTTGTAGCGCTCGCGCTGCCCAACAATCACGCAGTGCGGCGTCGGCACGTCGGCAAAAGCGCGGCGAACGGCGTCGGCAATGGCGGCAACCGACGGAATGATGACGAACAAGTTGGGGAATTGCTCCGACAGGCGCGTCACCACCCTTTTGAAAATCGGCACGAGCATTTTAACCTCATGGCCTCTACTGCCGGGCAGCGCGCACAGCAGCCTTGCATCCTGCGGCACGCCGTGGCGACGCCGAAACTCGGCGAGGTCGTCGTGCAGGTTTGCCGTATTCTCCACTACCGGATGCCCAACAAAGTCGCAGCGCAGCCCGTACTTTTCAAAGTACGGCGGCTCGTAGGGCAGCAGCGTCATCAGCCTGTCCAGCAGCTTGGCGGCGGTGCGGGCGCGACCTTTTTTCCATGCCCACACCTGCGGCGCCACGTAGTTGACCTTGGGGATGGCTATTTTTTTCTTCCGCAGCCTGCCCAGCAGCACGCTGACAAACCCCCAGCTATCCACCGTAACAATCACGTCGGGTTGCCGCCGCTCAATGTCGGCAACCACCTGCCGCAGGCGCTTCAGGATGAGCGGCAGCTTGGGGAGCACCTCTCCAAACCCCATTACCGAAATTTCGGCAATGTCAAACAAGCTCTCAAACCCCTGCTCGGCCATCGTTTCGCCGCCCAGCCCCGCAAAGCAAACGTCGGGGCGCTGCAACCGCAGCGACCGCATCAGGCGCGACGCCAGAATATCGCCCGAAGGCTCGCCCGTAACTATGTACACCAGCTTGGACATGGGAAAGGAAACGGTAGGCGGCGCGTTACGACTTAACCCGTTCGGAGTAAGCCCGCTCGCGCGTATCCACCTTAATTTTTTCGCCTGCATTTACAAAGGCGGGTATCATGATTTCGGCGCCCGTTTCGAGCGTTGCCCGCTTCATCACGGTTGACGAGGCGGTATCGCCGCGCACGCCCGGCTCGGAGTAGGTAACCTCCAGCTCCACAAACGGCGGCAGCTCGCACGTCAGCACGCGGTCGCCGTCGTCGGTGTGAATCATCATCTCCACGCCTTGCCCTTCCTTGAGCAGGTCGGGGTTGTCCACCAGCTCGGCGGGGAGGTCTATTTGCTCAAACGTTTCGTTGTGCATGAAGTGGAAGCCGCTTTCGTCCTTGTACAGGAACTGGTAGGGTCGCCGCTCCACGCGGATAACCTCCACCTTTTCGCCGGCGGTGTAGGTATTTTCCAAAATCCGCCCCGTTTCGAGGTTGCGCAGCTTGGTTTTGACAAACGCGCCGCCCTTGCCGGGCTTAACGTGCTGAAACCAAACAATAGAGCATGGCTTACCGTTGTACTCAATGCACAAGCCATTGCGAAAATCTGCTGTTGTTGCCATTACTGTTTACGTATTTGTTGAGGCTGCGAAGATAGCAAAAAA
>JAISLN010000307.1 GCA_031290835.1 Prevotellaceae bacterium | reverse complement strand
CTGATGAGCAGGTGCTTGTGCTCGCCAAAAATTTTCTTGAACGGCAAATCGTTCCGGGGATCTAAGTAGCGTGCCATAGCCGGTTTATATTTTTTGCAAAATTACATGAAAAATGGGAGTTTTCCAAGTTTGCTTCTTAATTGTTCAGCGCGAGCAGAAATTGCAGCGTATCTACCCCGTCGGCGTAGTCGAGCAGGCCGGGTCGCTGGGCTTTGCCAAAGGGGATGCTGCGCGGCTTGAGCTCCTCCGGCGGCGTTGCGGCTGCAATACATTGCAGCTCGTCTTCGCAGAGCAACAGGCAACTTTGCAGCTCCTCCGGCGAGCGGTAGCGCTGCAAAAACACCACGCCAACGGGCGATACCAGCTCATCGCTAAAGGTGGCAAGGCATCCGCCAAAGTCAAAAAAATCGCGCCGGTGCATTCGGAGCAGCGCCTGCGCGTAGCGACAGCAGTCGCCATACGGCGGATGCTCGCGCAGGTGCGCAAAGGACGAAAAGGCGGTTTGCAGGCGCAGCGTATCGTAATTTTCGGGGATAAAAATTTTGCCCACGCTGCGGCATCCCAGGCCAAAGTAGCTGAGCGCGTCGTGCGCCAGCAGGCGCAGCTCCTCGTCGCTCTCCGCGCCCGAAACGATGGCCACGCCGGTGCGGCTCTTGCGGAAAATGTGCGGCAGCGCACCGTAGCGAAATTCAAAGTAGCGCGCCGCGCTGTTGCTGCCGGTGGCAACTACGGCGTCCACGCCGCAGAGCTCGTCGGCAAACGCTATGCGCTGCGCAAACCGGTGGTCGATTTGGCGCAAAAATTTTGCCAGCATCGGCAGCAAAAATGCGTCCTTGCTCGACAGCTTCACCACCGCGCGGCGACCGGAGGCAAGCGCGCACAGCAAATCGTGAAAACCCACCAGCGGAATATTCCCCGCCATGACAACGCCAACGCTCCCGGGCGACGCCTGCGCGGGAATATCGTAGCGGGCAAGCCATTCGCCCAAGCGCGCGGGCGAAAGCATATCCGCCGCAATAGCCTCCAGCGCCTGCCGGATGCTGCGCTCGGTAAACCATGCGTTATGCTCAACGCTCTGCCGCATGGCCGAAAAAAAATCGTCCTTAACGCCCCGCGTAAGCCCAAGATGCTGCAAAAATCCTTCGATAAGAAACCCCAGCTGCGAAAAAGCGAAAACGTACTGATCCCGATATAGCTGCATAGCTTGCAATTTATGTATTACTTGGGATAAAGGTAATAATTTTTGAACAAATCAAAGCTAAGCGCAAAAATCGTATCTTTGCAGATGGCACACCGTCACGGCATAGCGTGATTTACGGTTGAGTAAAAAACTTTTTTATCAGAAAAAAACATGAAAACAAACACCTTTCTTACCCTGCTCATGCTTGCGCCTGCGGCGCTGTTCGGGCAAAAACAATTTACGCTGCAATCCCCTTCGGGTGCGCTGAAAGCGGAAATCGCCATCGACAAAGCCATCCGCTACGCCGTGCAGCACCGGGGCGACGCCGTGCTCGCCGCCTCCGCCATCTCCATGTCGCTCGTCGGCGGTGCGCAGTGGGGCGTGAACCCGCGCCTGGTAAAGGCGGAAAACCGCACCGTAAACGGCGCAATTGCTTCGCCGTTCTACAAAAAAGCTACCGTAAAGGAGCACTACAACGAGCTCAAGCTGCGCTTTAAGGGCGACTACAGCGTTACTTTCAGGGCGTACGACGACGGAGTGGCGTACCGCTTTGAGGCTTCGCAAAAAAAGCCGTTTTTTGTCGCCAACGAGCAGGCGGAGTTTTGCTTTCCCGAAAACGGTAAAGCTTACATTCCCTACGTGCGCACGGGCAACAGCAAGCCCTCGATTGAGGCGCAACTCTTCAACTCCTTTGAAAACATATACCACGTAGCTCCGCTTTCGGAGTGGGATGCTGCAAAGCTGGCTTTCCTGCCCATACTCGTTGAGAGCGCAAAGGGCAAAAAGGTGTGCATCACGGAGGCCGACTTGCTCAGCTACCCCGGCATGTTCCTGTCGAACACGTCCGGCTCCCAAACGCTCACGGGCGTTTTTGCCGCTCACCCCAAGGATGTTGAGCAGGGAGGGTACAACATGCTTCAGGAAAAAGTGCTGACGCGCGAGCCGTACATTGCCCGCTTTGGAGCCGGCGCGACGACTTTCCCGTGGCGCGTTGTAATCGTTGCCGAAAAAGACGCGGAGCTGGCCGACAACGATATGGTGTACAAGCTCGCCTCCCCAAGCCGCGTAAAGGACGTTTCGTGGGTTAAGCCGGGCAAGGTAATGTGGGACTGGTGGAACGACTGGAATATCTACGGCGTGAGCTTCCGCGCAGGGGTCAACACCGCAACCTACAAGTACTACATCGACGCTGCGTCGCAGCTGGGGCTGGAGTACGTAATCCTCGACGAAGGCTGGGCGGTGAACAAAAAAGCCGACCTGATGCAGGTGGTACCGGAAGTTGACCTGCAGGAAATAGTTCGCTACGGCGCAGCAAAAAATGTGGGGATAATTCTCTGGGCCGGCTACTACGCCTTCAACCGAGATATGGAGGCCGTGTGCAGGCATTACTCCGAAATGGGCGTCAAAGGGTTTAAGGTGGACTTCATGGATCGCGACGACCAGCCCATGGTGGACTTCTACCTGCGCACGGCATCCACCGCCGCCAAGTACCGCCTCCTGGTAGATTTTCACGGAGCCTACAAGCCAACGGGCTTGCAGCGCACCTACCCCAACGTGCTCAACGTGGAGGCTGTATATGGGCTGGAGCAAATGAAGTGGGATGGCAGCGTAGATCAGGTAAGCTACGAGCTGATGATACCCTTCATCCGCATGGTTGCCGGCCCCATGGACTACACGCAGGGCGCCATGCGCAACGCTACCAAGCAAAGCTACCGCGCGGTGTACAGCGAGGCCATGAGCCAAGGTACGCGCTGCCGGCAGCTGGCGCAGTACGTCATCTTTGAGTCGCCGCTCAACATGATGTGCGACGCTCCGTCCACCTACCTGAGCGAGCGCGAATGTGCAGACTTCATTGCCTCCGTCCCCACCGCGTGGGACGAAACGAAAGTCATCGGCGGAGCCGTAGGCGAATACGTTGCCATTGCCCGCCGCAAGGCCGACGTGTGGTACGCCGGCGGCATGGT
>JAISLN010000306.1 GCA_031290835.1 Prevotellaceae bacterium | reverse complement strand
AATTTACCCAAGAGGTGCGCTACCACATTTACGGGTACGTTGGGGGCAGCACGTTCAAGCCCGACAGCGCGGTGTGGCTGGCAACGAGCGGCGGCGCAACGTCCTTTGCGCTGCCCGTGGTAAGAGAAAAGCAGCACCACCACCTATACGTAGCCGCCGTGTACAGCGAGGGGCGCGATACGAGCTACTCCAACCTCGCCAGCGTTTTTGTGCCGTCGCCCATTCGTCCGCGCTACATTTACCTCGACTCTGTGATAGGCGAAAGCCAAAGCGCCACGCTGCACTTCAAAATTGATGCGGCAACGGAGTACACCCGCTTTTGGGCGGAAAAATCGTCCGAGGTGCGCGGCAGGTACAGCGCGTTTGCGGAATTTACCGACAAGCGGCAGGCAAGCATTGCCGACAACGCCCAGGGCGGCAGCTACTCGTTTTACCGCGTATCGGCGGTGAACGGCTGCGGGAACGTAACGGCGTCGAGCCCTGCCGTAACCAACCTTGTGCCGGCGGTTTTTGGAGCGTCTGCCCCCAGCGTCAGCTGGAGTATTGCGGTGTGGGACGACGGCAGCCGCAGCGTCAACGCGCAGCAGTACGACGTGTACCGAACGTCGCCGCCAAGCGTGGCGGGCGCTGCCGGCAGCACGGAAGAGGCCTCATTTGGCGACGACCTCTCGCACCTCCCCGATTCCGTTGCTTGCTCAAGTCCGATTTGCTACCGGGTGGAGGCTTTTATCCGCGACTCCATGCAGCAGGTACTTACCTACGTGCGCTCGTCGGAGGCGTGCACCGCCGCTGACGTTCAGGTATTGATGCCCAACGCCGTGCAGCCGGGCAGCGAGGTGGCGAACGCTTTCACCGGAAAGAGCCGCAGCAAGTTTGAGCCGCTCTGCGCGTGCATGAGCGGCTACGTGCTCTCCATATACAGCGCAGGCGGCAAGCTCATTTACTCCGGCGCCGACCCGTGGAACGGAAAAGAGGGCAACAGCAAAAATTTTGTGGGCGAAGGCTCCTATATTTACCATATAAAGATTACCTTTGTAGGCGGAGCGCAGGTTGAAAAAACCGGAACAGTAACGGTGGTGTACTGAAATTCTAAATTTTAAATTCTAAATTTTAAATTGCGCAAAGCGCGGGTGAAATTCTAAATTTTGAATTTTAAATTTTAAATTGCGCAAAGCGCGGGTGAAATTCTAAATTTTGAATTTTGAATTTTAAATTGCGCAAAGCGCAGGTGAAATTCTAAATTCTAAATTTTGAATTTTAAATTGCGCAAAGCGCAGGTGAAATTCTAAATTCTAAATTTTGAATTTTAAATTGCGCAAAGCGCGGATGAAATTCTAAATTCTAAATTCTAAATTGCGCAAAGCGCGGAACATTTTTTTCAACCTAATTCAAAATTTAAAATTCAAAATTTCCAAACCCTGTGGCAGATGAAAGAGACATAGAGCGAGATGAGGCGTTGGCGGCTTTTTATGACATGATGAGCAGCAGCCTGCGCACCTTTACGAGCGACGAGGTAAACATTGCCTACAAGGCATTTTTGCTGGCCTACGAGGCGCACAAGGGCACCCGCCGCAAGTCGGGCGAGGCGTACATCATGCACCCCATTGCCGTGGCAAAAATCGTATCGTACGAAATAGGGCTTGGCTACAAATCCATAGCGGCAGCCCTCCTGCACGACGTGGTGGAGGACACCGAATATACGGTTGAGGATATAGAAGGCATGTTTGGCGAAAAAATCGCGTTTTTGGTTGATGGGCTTACCAAGTTTGATACGATTTTTGACAAAAACGTTTCCATACAAGCCGAAAACTTCAAAAAGATGGTGCTCGCCATGGCCGACGACATCCGCGTGGTGCTCATCAAGCTTGCCGACCGGCTGCACAACATGCGCACCTTAGGCTCCATGGCTCCGCACAAGCAGGAAAAAATAGCCAGCGAAACGCTCTACCTCTACGCTCCGCTCGCCCACCGGCTGGGGCTATACAACATCAAAACCGAAATGGAAGACCTGACCATGAAGTTTCAGTTCCCCAGAATATACGAAGAGCTGCAAAACAAAATTGCCGCTACCGCCGAAGAGCGCGACGCCTACATCAAAGCATTTACGGCGCCCATCATTCAGCAGCTCAACAAAAACAACATCGACTACGAGGTCAGCGGACGGGTAAAATCCATCTACTCCATCTGGAAAAAAATGGAGACCAAGCAGGTGTCGTTTGAAGAAATATACGATTTGTTTGCCGTGCGCATCGTCTTCAAGCCCACGGCGGGCGTGGACGAAAAGCAGCAGTGCTGGCGCATATACTCCCTCGTAACGGACATCTACAAGCCCAACTACGGCCGCCTGCGCGACTGGATAAATACGCCCAAGGCCAACGGCTACGAGTCGCTGCACATCACCGTTATGGGTGCGCTTGGGCGCTGGGTGGAGCTGCAAATTCGCTCGGAGCGCATGAACGAAATTGCCGAGCGCGGATACGCCGCCCACTGGCGCTACAAAAGCCAGCACGAAAACCTGCAAGGCGAGGCTACCCCCTTCGACGCCGCCCTCGACAAGTGGCTGGAGCGAATTCGCGAAATGCTTACCCACAACGAGGAAAACGCAACGGAATTTCTCGACCAGCTAAGGCTCAACCTTTTCTCCTCCGAAATTATGGTCTATACCCCAAAGGGGAAAATGGTAAAGCTCCCAAAGAAGTCCACCGTCATCGACTTTGCCTACGAAATTCACACCGCCATCGGCAACAAGGCCATCGGCGCCAAGGTCAACCACAAGCTGGTGCCGCTCAGCTACGAGCTCAACAACGGCGACCAGGTGGAGATGCTCACCGCAGAAAACCAAAAGCCCAAAACCGAATGGCTCGACTTTGCCACCACCTCGCGCGCCCGCAGCCAGATTAAAACGGCGCTAAAGGCGGAGATAAAGGAGTACTTTCAGAAAGGAAAGCAGGCGGTGGAAGAAATCATCAAAAACTTTGGGATGCAGCCCAACGCCATGCTCTACAAGCGCATTACCGACGCCTACCAAGTTACCAACAAGCAGGAGCTCTTTAGCCAGATAGGCGCGGGCATCCTGCAGCTGGGGGAAATAGGCAAGGTGCTGAGAAAGCAGCACCGCAACAAGTTCCTGCGCTACATGGAGCTGCGGCTACTTGGCAGCGGAAAGCGCAAAAAAACCTCCGACAAAGACGAGGCGCAGGAAGCCAAAGAGCAACAGCCCATCAACAAGCGGGCTTTCCTCCTCAAGGAGGGCACCGACCCCTCCAAGCTGGCCTACCGCATAGCCACCTGCTGCAACCCCATACCGGGCGACAGCGTAATAGGCTTCATTGAGCCTGAAAACAAGGTGCTCATCCACAAAAAAGATTGCCCCGCCGCCATCCGCGAGGCGTCGCAGCACGGCGACAAGATAGTAAACGCCAAGTGGACGGAGCACAAGGTGCTTTGCTTTTTGGCGCGTATCACCATCAGCGGCATAGACCGCGTAGGCCTGCTGCGCGACCTGGTGAAAATCATTTCGGACGAAATGCACGTAAACATACGCCACCTCAACGCCGAAAGCCACGACGGGCTTTTTGAGGACGAATTTGACATCTACGTGCACAGCACAACCGACCTCAACAACCTCATCGGAAAAATCCAAAAGGTGGACGGCGTGAA
>JAISLN010000305.1 GCA_031290835.1 Prevotellaceae bacterium | reverse complement strand
ATTTTTCGGCACCTGAACGACTTTGGCGATAAATTCTCCATAACCGACGCCTACCTGTCGCTCGCCCCGCTGCACTACATCGCGGGCTACGACATGCAGGGGGAGAAATGGGCGGATGCGGGAACGCCCGAAAGGTTGAAGGAGGCAACCCTGATAGCACAACCAACGTAGAGGTATATAAAGGCGCTATTGTAAATCCTGCAACTTGCACGTTGCGGGATTTTTTACGGAAAAACTTTTAGCTCTTAGCTCTTCCTTCACCGCCATTTTTACAAACAGCAGGAGGATTGCGGCAAAAAGCGCCAGCAGCAGCGCTGCCATTAGCAGCAAGCCTGCGCCGACGCTTGCGAGGCTAGCGCCCACGCTAAGCAGGGCGCAGGCTGTTCCCGCGGCGAGGGCGTAGAGGGGCGACATCAGGTTTTCGCGGTAGAGCACCGCGGCGACCTTTGCGCGGGGAAAGCCCAGCGTTTGGTAGAGGGCTACCTCTTCGCTGCGGGCGGCAAGGTTTTTGCGCACCGCCACGGCAAAGCCAACGAGGCCGAGCAGCAGCCCCAGCCCGCCCAGCGTCATGAAGATGGTAAGGTAGGCGTCGGCCACGCTTCCCAGCTCCCGGAGGCGGTCGGCGGTGGCGGAAACCCGCACGCCGTATTCGCTTAGCGCTTGCTCCAGCAGGCGCTTCGTAGCCGGCAGCTCGGCGTCGGCTACCTTGAGCAGCATCACTTCGCTGCCGGCTACCTCGCGCCACGCCTCCGCAAACAGCCGCCTATCGATGAGCAAGCTTCCCTGAAAGACGGAGCTCTTTAGCGCACCGGTCAGCCGCACGAGCACCTCGCCACCGCTACCCGTTTCGTAGCGCAAGGTGTCGCCCAGCTTCAGCCCGAGGCTCCAGCGCAGCGTTTCCTCGTCCACCAGCGCGGGGTAAACGTTTCCGGCTCGCGCCTTCATGGCGGCAAAGAACGCCGCCCTATCCTCCGCCGGGTAGATAGCCTGCGCCACCTCAAAGCGGCTCTCCGCCAGCTTCACCATGTCCACGCCAAGCACGGTTGGCGTGCTCACTCGGTGGAGGTTGAGGCAGCTGGCGTCGTCGGCGCCGTACCTCAGGCACTGCAAGGCTTCGGCGTTGGCGGGCAGGGCAGCGAGGGCTAGCTTTGCCCGTCCCTCCGGCGTGGCGAGGCTGTGGTAAACGGGCGCGGCGCTTTCGCACCAGAGCGCGTAGCCGCCCGTGCCGCTCTCCAGCTGCGAGCTGTCGGAAAAGTCCTGCCGGTGAAGCCCCACCGCAAAAACGATGAATACGCTAACGGCAAGCGTAAGAAACGCCACCAGGGCCTGCCGCCTTGCGGCAAAGATTGGCGCCCAGATGAGCGCTGCATCGCGGAATACGCCGCTCGGTGCGCCACACGCTGCCCTGTTGCGGCAAACAATGTAGCTGCCCCAGAGCGTAGCAGCTGCCAGCAGCATGGCTCCGGCCACCACGAGCAGCGCCGCCGACTGCACAACGGTAAAGCCGACAAGCGCCGCCGCTACCGCAGGCAGCGACAAAAGCAGGGCAAGCCGCAGCGATTTTTTGGAGGAAACATTTGCGGTCGCTGAGCTACGCCGCACCGCATCCTTCAGCGCACGGCGAACGGCAAGCCTTGCCAGCAGGATCGAAATGCCCGCGCCGGCAAGCAGCCCCGCGACCATTGCGCCTGCGCTGGGAAAAACGGAAAATCCGCCCGCGTGGGTCGCTCCCCGCCAAACATTGCCCAGCAGCCACACGACCACCGAGGTGTAGAGCAAGCCGAGCAGGGCTCCAACCACCGACGCCGCCAGCGCAACCGGCGCCACCTCGCGCCACAGCAGCCGCGCAACGCGCCTCTCGGTGTAGCCCAGCGCCCGGAGCAGCGCCACCTCGCCCCTGCGCCGATAGAGCATTTCCGATAGGGGCGTCAGCATGAGCAGCGCCGCCGACACGATGACAAAGAAACCCAGCGAAAGAAAAAGGCTCGAAAAGTCCACGCCGTTTGCGGCAGCATAAATCCCTGCCTCTCTGGGGTAAATGAGCTGTAACCCGAACATGCCGAAGCGCAGGTCGCTCAAGTCCGCCTTAGAATTGTCAACGCGGATGGCGGTTGCGCTGCCGTAGGCGTTGCTCCAGCTGCCCGCCACCGCGTCGTAGGCGGCTATCGCCTTGGGCGTGGTGCGGTACAAGTCCCAGTAGCGCTCGTCTTCCTTTGTAACCAGCTGCATGTTGATGGGCAAATCGCTATCCCAATCGGTGCAGCTTTCCACATCCGAAAGCCCGGGAAAGTCGGCGCTCAGGGTGGAGTCGGCGCAAAAAACGGACAGCGGCGCCACCTGCCGCACCCGCAGCTTCACCGTATCAATGGATAGCGTTTTTAAGTCCCGCGAGGTGTAGTAGGCGAGCTGCACAAGGTCGTTGACCTTTGCGCCAAGCCGCTCGGCGGCGTAGGCGGAGAGGATGATTTCATCCTTTTGCAGCGGTGCGCCGCCGTAGCGCTCTGCCGCCGTAACAAAGGAGTAGGGAATGCTTTTTGCGCCCAGCGCAATGGAGTTGACCATGTATGAAAAAAGCCGGTTGGCGGACGAGTTGCGGCGGCGTATAGCCTGCACTACCTCGTCCTGCAAGAAAATTCGGTCGGAGGTTACCTCCACTCCCCCACCCTGCCGCGCCACCTTTATCCCCGAAAAATCGTAGCGCCACGCCCTATTTAGCTCGTCGGCGGTAATGCGCCGATCTGCCATAATGAGGTTTACCCTGCCCGCAACGTCCATAGCATCCGCCAGCTCCTCGCGGTTTACAAAGATGTTGAAGGGGATGATTTGCTCGTTTTTCAGGCTAAGGTTACCGCCGTTTTCCGGCGGCAGGACGCCCGCCGGCGCGAGGCGCATGCTCGTGGTGTAGCGGCTCGTTACAAAGAGCGACCCCGGCGGCGTTAATCCCGCTGCGGGCAGCCTCAGCACGACGTCGCCGCCGCCGCCGCCCGCCGCCAACTCCTCTGCCAGCGCAGGATTTACCTTTGCCCCGCCCGCCGGAATGTCCTTATCATCAACGCCCCACACCATCACGGGAATGAGCCTGCCCGCGGCGGACACAAAGCCGTTGCTCAGCAGCACGCCCCGCGCTCCGCCAAGTGCGCCCTCCCGCAACATGCTACTGTCGATAAAAGAGGTGCGCGAAAAAATAACCGTTTGGGCGCTGCCCAGCCGCTCCCCTACCCGCTTGGCCAGCGTAAAGCGCACCGATTCGCCCACCAGCAGGCTTCCCGCAATAACGGCAACCGTAGCTGCGGTAGCCGCCGCCACCAGCCGGTAGTAACGGCGAAAGTAGAGAATATTTCTCCCGTACAAGTCGCTTGCCTTCACAATTTGTTATTCACAATTCGTCGTTATTCACTATTTCCGCCAGCTTTTCTGTCGGCAGCGGGCGTTGTTCGCCCGTGCGCATGTTTTTGAGGGATACCTTTTGCTGCGCCAGCTCATCCTCGCCAATAATCGCCACGTAGGGAATGCCGCGCCGGTTGGCGTACTCAAGCTGCTTTTGGAGCTTTTTGCGGTCGGGGAAGATTTCGACGCTCACGCCGCTTCTGCGCAGCTGCGCGGCAAGGGTGATAGCGCAAGCTTCCTCGTGCGCACCAAGGTTGGCAAACATGACCTTCGTGCCCGCCTGCGCACGCTCGGGGAAGAGATGCAGCTGCTCCATTACGTCGTAGATGCGGTCGGCGCCAAAGGAAATGCCTACGCCGGAGAGGTCGGGCACACCGAATATGCCGGTGAGGTTGTCGTAGCGCCCTCCGCCGGATATGCTGCCCATCTCCGCGTCGCGGGCTTTGACCTCGAAGATAGCTCCGGTGTAGTAGCTCAGCCCTCGCGCCAGCGATAGGTCGAGCTCGAGGCTGCACGCCAGCTCAAGAGGTCGCAGGTAGGCAAACAGGTCGTTCAGCTCCTGCACGCCCGCCATTCCCGTCGCAGAGGAAGCGAGGAGGCGGCTCAACGCTTGCAGCTTTTCGGCGGGGGCGCCGGTCAGCGCGAGCACGGGCTCCAGCCGCGCAAGGGCATTGTCCGAAATGCCACACTCGCGCAGCTCCTGCCTCACCCGCTCCATGCCCACCTTTTCGATTTTGTCAATGGCGACCGTTATTTCCGTCAGCCTGTCTCCCGCGCCCATGAGCTCCGCCACGCCGCTAAGCACTTTCCGGTTGTTGATTTTCAGCGTTACCGCAATGCCCAACTTTTGGAAAACCGCATCCGCCAGCTGCACGAGCTCCACCTCGTTGAGCAGCGAGGTGGAGCCCACAACATCCGCGTCGCACTGGTAGAACTCGCGGTAGCGCCCTTTTTGCGGCCTGTCGGCACGCCACACGGGCTGTATCTGGTAGCGACGAAAGGGGAAAGCGATGTCGCTCCGGTGCTGCGCCACGTAGCGAGCAAAGGGCACGGTGAGGTCGTAGCGCAATCCTTTTTCGCAGGCCTTAAGCGCTGCGGCAGCGGGGCTGGAGAGGTCGTCGGGCGTAAGCTTGGCAAAGGCGTTGCCGGAGTTGAGAATCTTGAACAGCAGCTTATCGCCCTCCTCGCCGTACTTGCCGAGCAGGGTAGAGAGGTTTTCCATGGCGGGCGTTTCGAGCGGCTGAAAGCCGAACGTCCTGAATACGCCCCTGATGACGTCAAAAATGTAGGTGCGCCTCGCCGCCTCCGCAGGCGAAAAGTCGCGCGTGCCGGAGGGTGTAGAAGGTTTGGTCATATTTTTTTACAGTGAATAGCGTTTTTTTATTGCTCGTGAATTTCGTACTTGTCCTTTCCGATAAAGATAATGGCAGCGTAGCGGACGTCGCTGCGCACAGAAAAATAGCGCGACGCGCGGTACCGCCCTATTTGAGAAA
>JAISLN010000304.1 GCA_031290835.1 Prevotellaceae bacterium | reverse complement strand
TTTTTATAGAAACTCTCACACAAACACACACACACACACTCACACACACACTCACACACACACACACACACACACACACACACACACACACAAACACACACACACACACACACACACACACACACACACACACACACACAGCTCAACGAGTTACGTTCGCGCGTTAACCGGCAAAGCTACAAAAAACTTCTCAGATATACAACACTTCACTCGGCTGCTTTTTTCCAAAAAGCGCAGCCGTTTTTTTATACCCTTTCCCCACGTCGGAAAAGCGTTTCCCCCTTTGCTGTACCGTTGGCGCAGTTGCCAAAGGAGGCAAACTTTGCGTTTAATTTAAAATATAGTATTTATGAAAAAAAGATTGACTTTATTCCTTGCCTGCTTTTGCATAAGCATGGGGCTGGCAATTGCTCAAAATCGGCAAGTAACGGGGGTGGTGGTTGACCAAGCCGGAGCGCCCGTAGCTGGCGCCTCGGTGCTTGCCAAAGGGACAACTACCGGCACGCTGACCGACCCCGAAGGCCGGTTTACGATGTACGTGCCGGAAGGCGTAACCACCATAGCCGTACGGTACATTGGCTACGCCGAAACCGAAGCGCCGGTAGCGCCCAGCATGAGGATTGTGCTGCAAACCGACGAAAAGGCGATAGACGAGGTGGTGGTTACGGCTCTGGGCATTACGCGGAGTAAGAAAACGCTGGGGTACTCAACCGTATCCGTGAGCGGCAGCGACATTGTGAACGCCAAGACGGTAAACCCCATGGCTGCGCTGCAGGCCAAGGTGTCGGGCTTGGAAATATCCGCCTCGCCAACCCCCGGCGGAACGCAAAATGTGAACATCCGCGGGTTTAACGTGCTGAACAGAAACAGCCAACCGCTATACGTGGTAGATGGTATTCCGCTCATAAATGATCAAAACCAGTCGGGAAAGCTCGGCGACACCCCGAACACCCTAAATAGTCAGGCGGATTTTGGCTCGGGCATCAACGCGCTTAACCCAAACGATATTGAGAATATTACGGTGCTGAAAGGCTCGGCCGCTTCTGCGCTGTACGGGTCGCGCGCCGCTTCCGGCGTAATTATCATTACCACCAAAGCGGGAAAAAACACCAACGGCAAAGTGCTGGTGAACTACGACGGTGGCGTAACCGTGCAGCAAATAGGCCGCCTGCCAACGGAGCAAACGCTGTTTGGCCAAGGCTGGAGCGGCGACCGCCTCCTCGACGAAAACGGAAATTGGGGCGCGCGATTCGACGGAAAAAACCGCGTGTGGGGCAACGTGGTGGACAACAGCCAGCAGCTGAAACCATACGCTTACCTCGAAAATCGCATCCGCGACTTCTACGACCTTGGACTGGGCTACAACAACGCGCTCTCGCTCACCGGCGGAACGGAGCAAACGCAGTACCACGTTTCGGTATCGCAAAATCACATCGACGGGCCTATTCCCACCAACGACGATTCCTACGACCGCTACACGATTGGTACCAACGCTTCGCACAAAAATAATAAGCTAACCCTCAGCTCGGCGGTGAACTTTAGCGTGGAGCGAAACGAGGTGGCCCCTACCGGACAGGACAACTCCATCTACCGATCGCTGAACGAAATCGCCACCGATATTTCAATTGTTGACCTGAAAGACTACAGCAACAAATTCAACAACGTGGACAGCTACTTCACGCCCTACGGCATCAACCCCTACTACGCGCTGGCGATGAAGGAGGCGGTGCAGGACAAGTACAAATTTTTTGGCAAGGTGCAGATGGACTACGACCTGCTGAAAAGCCTGAAGCTGACCTACCGCTTTGGCGGCGACTTTGAAACCGCCACCGAAACCATGCACGTGGACGCCCTGGAGTACTCCGACGACTCTCCCAATAAAGGAAACGGCTCCTCCAACGAGCAGCCCGGATCCTACTCCGAAAAGAGAAGACAGCGCATACAAACCAACCACGAGCTGATGGCTAACTATGCAGCGCAATTTGGCGACTTTTCGCTCAACGTCATCGCAGGAGGAAACGCAAACGAGCAACGGTACAGCGCACTGGAGGGAATAATAACCTCGATTGACGTGCCCGGATTTTACCACCTAAACAACTCGCTCACGCCGGCGGTAGCGAACCAAGAATCCGAGCTGTACCGCATACTGGGGGCTTACGTGAACGCCGACTTTGGGTATAAGGATTACCTCTACCTGACGCTTACGGCGCGCAACGACTGGTCGTCCACCCTGCCTGAAGAAAATAACTCCTACTTTTATCCGGCGTCCATGCTGAGCTTTATTGCAACCGACTTCTTGAAGCAGCAAAATATCAGCACGGGGGCGCTCGACTTTGCCAAGCTTCGCCTTGCCTACGGGCGCACCGGCAAGGACGCGCCAAAGTACGGCGTATATGAGCGATTTGTAGCCTCTACGCTGCTCCACCCCGGCTATCCGTCGGTGGACAATTTGGCGTTCCCCCTGGCAGGCATAAACGGCTGGACGCTCTCCAACACGGTAAACAACCCCAACCTGAAGCCGGAGCTGACGGATGAATTTGAGGTGGGCGCAGAAATGTACTTTTTTGACCGCAGGATTGGATTGGATGTGGCGTACTACAACAAATTTACGCAAAACCTGATTGACAACCTGCCCTACGACCCCTCAACCGGCTATACGGTACAGATTGCCAACCTGGGCGACGTGCGCAACAGCGGAATTGAGCTGACGCTATCGCTAACGCCGCTAAAGGTTAACGGATTTAGCTGGGATATTGCCTACAACTTTACGAAAAACAACAACATAGTGGAGCGCCTCGAGGTGCCGGAAGTATATCTTGGAGGGTACAGCGGCTTGGCTATCTACGCCGTAGAGGGAAAAGCGCTGGGGCAATTTAAATCCCAAAAGGCGCAAACGGTGGCGCTCAACGGCGTGGAGCATACGGTGGTGGACGGCGCCGGAAATCCGGTACCTACCCCAGACGCTGTGTATTTAGATAAGGATATTAACGAAAATTTCCGGATGGGGCTGACCAATACCTTTACCTACAAAGGACTTTCGCTATCGGGAACGTTTGACCTCCGATACGGCGGGCACATCTACTCCTACACCAAGGACTACATGCACTGGGTGGGCAGCGGCCCCGAAACCGCGTACAACGACCGCAACCCGTTCATCGTACCCAACTCGGTGGTGGACAACGGCGACGGGACGTACAGCGAAAATACAACGCCGGTTGACCCAACCGCGCTGCATACGTTTTACAGCAACGGAGGATTTCAGTACTCCGACTTTGCCATTATCGACCGCTCCTACCTAAAGCTTCGCAACCTTAGCCTTGCCTACCAGCTGCCCCAAAAAGCGTGCAGCAAGATTGGAATTACAGCGCTAAGGCTGTCGCTAACGGCTTCGAACATCCTGCTGTGGACCCCCGCAGAAAACCAGTACATAGATCCGGAAGTAACCACCTTTGGAAACGACATATCCGCCAAGTTTGGGGAGTTTGCCGTTATACCTCCCTACCAATCTTACATATTCGGATTAAGTCTTTCATTTTAGCAACTATTAAATATTAAAATAATATGAAAAGTAAATTTGCAACTATAACGTCCGCTGTCCTCCTGCTCTTGGCGGGATGCAGCGATTACTTGGATGTAAACCGCGACCCTGACGCCTTGTCCGAAATACCGGAAGCGCAGGCCTTGCTTCCCGCAGCCGAAGTCGGCATAGCCAACAACCTGATGGGCTGGGATTTTGGATTTAGCGGCGCTTTTTGGGTGGAGTACTGGACGCAATCCTACTCCGCTTCGCAGTTCAAAGCGCTCTGCGAGTTTCAGCCGGAAGACTTCAACATCGCCTACCAGTCGCTGATGAGCCAGCCGCTTGCCGACCTCAACCGGATAAAAACGTTGACCGCCGGCGATGAAAACAAGGGATGCTACTTCATTGCCGAAGCCTTGTCCATTTTTACGTGGCAAATCATCACCGACGTGTGGGGAGATATGCCCTACTCGGAGGCGCTCAAAGGCAACGAGGGAATTCTGCACCCAAAACAGGACAAGGGCGAAAATATTTACGCCGACCTGCTGGCGCGGGTGAACTCGCTGCTGGAGGTAGACCTGAGCGAAGCTTCCGTTGACGAAACGTACGACTTCATCTACGAGGGCGATTTTGAAAAGTGGAAACAATTTGCCTACTCGCTGAAGCTCAAATTGCTGCTGCGCGTATCCGAAACAGCGGGGTATAACAACGCAGCCGTGCTGAGCTTTGTGGAAAGCGCAGAAACTTCGCTCATCACAGCCAGCGCAAAAATATCCGGCAGCATTTGGGACGACAGCCGCGAAGGAAAGCGCCACCCAATGCGGGAGTTTGAGGCAGGAGGAGCCAACTATTTCTCAACCAACGTTATCGGCTGCAAAACGTTTGTAGATTACCTGAGCGAAAACTCAGACCCGCGCCTGCCGAAGCTGTTTTCAGGCGGAACAAAGGGCGCCTTTTTCGGCGATTTTGACTCCAAAGAAGACGCGGACGGCAACGGCACAGCCGACGACAAAGAAACGTACTGCAAAGCTATTATTAGCCCAACTGCCGACGTTTTGCTAATGTCGGACTGGGAGGTCAACTTCTACGTAGCCGAAGTTTACGCCCGCGCCGGACGCCCCGAAGCGCAAGCATACTACGAAGCAGGCGTAAAAGCCTCGCTGACGCAGCACGGCATTGGGAGCAATGATATAGCTACCACCGGATACGCAAAGTGGACAGGTGGTGATACAGAAGCCTGCATTAAGCAGATAGCCATGCAAAAATGGGTGGCCTACGCCGGCTACCAGCATATTGAAGCCCTACTTGAGCGCAACAGAACCAAATATCCTGCAGTAAACGAAATAGATATTGAAGCCAACAGGCGGGCTGCATTTGAGAACTTCCCCGTAGGAGACTTGACTATCTCGGTCAGAGGCAGAGCCAGATTGAACGGTAACCTGCCGGCCTCGCCTCTGTACCCGGAATACTACATGTTCAGGAACAACAACGCGCCGGCGCAAAAACCAAATATCGGGCAAAAAGTTTGGTGGGATAAAAAATCCGGAAAATAGAAAAATAATGTGTATAACTTTTAAATAGAAATAGATATGAAACTGTATAAGTATTGCCTATTACTTCTTCCGACATTCGCGCTTTTTGGCTGCGAAAAGGAAACGGAAGGAGTTTCAAAAACAACCTACTATTGCGAGCTGGAGCTGAAAGGCGACGCAGCCATGTTTGTTGGCATTGGAGACACATACGAAGAACCCGGCTACACGGCAACCGAAAACGAGCAAGACGCTTCGGACGCGGTGGTTGTTTCCGGAACGGTAAATACGGCAGAAAGCGGTATTTACACGCTCACCTACACGGCCTACAATCAGGATGGGTTTCCTAAGGTAGCGCAACGTGAAGTTTTTGTTTATGACAAAACGACGTCAACTTTGGAGTCGGGCTACTACTACGTTTCCAGCAGTAGCAACCGTAACGGCAGCAGCTCGCCCGAATATGCAAGCGAGCCGGTACTCGCCATTTACCAGACCAGCCCCGGCGTATTTTACGTGTCCGACCTATTTGGTGGATACTATCACGTAGGGCGCGGCTACGGCGATGCTTACGCAACGTCGGGAACTATCAAGCTTGACGGCACGAGCTTATCCCTTATCAGCAGCGAAAACACCCCCTGGGAAGATACGTTTGCCTCTGCAAGCGGAACGTACGATGCGAGCACCAAAACGCTGACCTTAGCAGTCGGATACGCCTCCTATATTTTTAATTTAACAATTGTAAAAAAATGAGATCTATGAAAAAGTTCATTTATACAGCAAGTATTTTGGCAACCCTATGCCTTGCATCCTGCCATGAAGAATCGGACAGCTGGTACAGCGAAACGTTTGACTACTCGGGGAGGTTTGTCGTGGCAACCACCTGCGCCGAATACGAAGACGACAATACGGCCATAGAAGATGGCTTGGAGGTAATGATTTACAACACGGCGGCCAACGTGGCCAACGAAATTTGGCTTGATTTGTCCGTAGCAGGTCTTCCTCAAAAAGGAAAATTCAAAGTTACGGGAACTCCGAGGGAGGCGCTGTGCGCGGAAAATGCCGAAAACATAAGCAGCCACAGCTACTATATTGATACGGAATACGGCCTTGCTCCATTTGAGCCGTCGTACGCCAGCTACTTCCGAGTCCCGACCGCTACCGGAGAGCTGAATGAAGGCATCCAGCTTTACACGTACATTACGCTGGATACCCTAAAAATCCTTCCGGGAGCCGCTACATCCATAGGCGGCAATGCGGCGGACAGCATCTACCTTAAAGTGACCATGCACCATGACTACGTGAAGTTTGAAAGCCGTGAGCTTGCCCGCAAAGACTGGGCTGACCCCGACGTGCCGGAGTATGAGTGGGTGGTTAAAGCCGGCTCAAACACTCCTGCCGATCCCGCCGATTGGGACGAGCACTGGACGCTCGCCGGCTACCGCTACACAGGATACCCCGAAGACCTGTAAAGCTTGAAGCGAGGCAAACACCCTCTCCCCTGATGCCAACAGCTTGTTTGGGGCGGGGTAGAACCTCTTTCCGGCAAAAAGCCGCTCCAATGCCTTGGGGCGGCTTTTGGTGTTCCGTACACTTGAATGAGCTATAATAATACTATACTCGGTGCTATTGTACGCATTTATTTCCCCCGCCGGATGGGCTACGCCGAGCTCCGCTCCGGTTGCTTCGCTTCGCTACCAACGGCCACAATTTACATTGTGCTCATTATCAATATTTTGAATTAATTCGTTGCGATTGGCTTCGCCGAGCTCCGCTGCGCTGTACTGCGATTTCCTGTAGGGTAGGGTGTTCAGAAGGTACGAAATTTTTCTTCCGAAAATTGAGCTGAAAAAGGAGGTGGCAAAAACCTCATTTTTACCTAATTTCTCAAACAAAACCACCTCAGTAGCAAAAGTATATGATGCGAACAGTAACCTCATTACCTCATTGTTCGCTCGCAGCATAGCCAAATGAGGTTAATGAGGTTGGGTTGCAGGTGGCGTATTCCATGGCTACTGAGGTGGTTTTGTTTGAGAAATTAGGTGAAAATGAGGTTGTTGAGGCAGCTGATTTCGGCACAAATCAGCAGAAAAAATTATGCAGGTCTGAACACCCTACCCTACGGGATTATTCAGCTCAAGACAATTTGAACTGAAAATCGACGTAACCAAATGTACCCTACTTCACCATTAATTCATTCAAAAAGCGCTGTTCTACACCGATAGGGTGCATTTGACAAAGAAAGGCTGCCCAATTTTTTTGAGCAGCCTCTTCCCAATTTTTTCTAAACAGCTATCCAAGCTCCATTCCTCTACCTACGCTCCCGCCAGCCGTTTGTACTGGTTGTACCTCCAGCGGGCGTTTTCTTCCGTTGCCTTGAAGAGCTCTGCGGCTTCGGCGGGGAACGACTTCATGAGCGACGAGTAGCGCACTTCGCTCTTGAGGAAGTCCTGAAACTTTGACCAGTCGGGCTCCTTGCTGTCCAGCGTGAAGGGGTTTTTGCCTTCGGCTTCCAGCGCGGGGTTGTAGCGGTAGCTGTGCCAGTAGCCGCACTCCACCGCCAGCTTTTCTTCGCGCTGGGTGTTGAGCAG
>JAISLN010000303.1 GCA_031290835.1 Prevotellaceae bacterium | reverse complement strand
TGCCCGCGCGGGGGAGTACTCCGGCAGCGCCAGCGGGTTGCCCAGCGCAAAGAGCGTCCACATGACAACCCCCAGCAGCAGCGCCGACGCCGCCTTATTCACGCGCAGCGGGTGCTCAAGGGCAATCATCAGGTAGCCCGCCGCGAACACCGCAATCATTACATAAAACATAGCTTTTTTAGTTTAGAGTTTAGCTGTCAACTTTCCCGATTTACCGGCGCACGCCGCCTGCCTTGCCAGCGACGTAGCGCCTGCAAAGATAGCAAATTCTAAGTTTACAGAAAAGAATTTAATTTACGGAATTTACGGATGCTTAATTTATGTCAATTGCAACCCCCGCCGGATGTTATCCATATTTTGCAAGTCGAAAAAATGTTGTATTTTTGCGAGCTGAAAGTCGAAAAAAATTGGACGTATGGTTGGCGAAAAGGGTAAAGATATTATTTTTGAGCTCTACCGAGATTCTCGAACTGTATTTAGAATCAACGATATAGCGCTGATGCTTGGCGAAACGGAGACTTCCGCCTTGCGCAAGCGGCTGCACTATCACGTGCAAAAGGGCAAGCTGCTGAATATTCGCCAAGGAATTTACGCCAAATCCGGCTATAAGCCCGAAGAGGTGGCCTGCCTGCTTTATACGCCTACCTATATTTCGCTCGAATACGTGCTGCAGCGGGCAGGCGTGATTTTTCAGTACGACAGCGCCATTACCAACGCAAGCTACCTAAGCCGTGAGGTATCCGTTGGCAACCAAACCATTAGATACCGACAAATAAAGGGCGAAATTTTACTAAATGCCGATGGCGTTATTTTGCGCAAAAACAACATCAACATTGCCACGCCCGAGCGCGCTTTTTTGGACATGCTGTACCTAAATTCCCACTTTTACTTCGACAACCTGCACCCGTTGAACAAGAAGCAGGTGAAAAAGATTTTGCCCATTTACCGCTCAAAAAAATTGGCAGAGAAAGTTAACCAAATTCTTACCGGCAATGAATACAGATAGGCACAAATTTTTTATGATGAATATCTTGAAGGATATTTACAGCGACTTGACGCTTGCCAACGTGCTGGGGTTTAAGGGCGGGACTGCGCTGATGCTGTTTCACGATTTGCCGCGATTCTCGGTAGATTTGGATTTTGACCTTCTGCAAGCGGAAATTGAGAAAAAAGTGTACGAAAAGCTGCGAAAAATTGTTCTCCAATACGGAAAAATTCATGATGAGGCGGCGAAATTTTACGGAATTATTATTGTTTTGGACTATGGCGTTGGCGAGCGAAAGCTGAAGGTTGAAATATCAAACCGCCTGCTGCCTGCCGAATATGAAAATCTTAGCTACATGGGCATCAACGTAAAAACAATGACTTTGCGCGATATGCTTTCGCATAAGCTTTGTGCGTTGCTTGACAGAACGGAGCTGGTGAGCCGAGACATCTTTGACGTTTGGTTTTTGCTGAGTAAGCAAACGTCTGTCAACCGGCAAATCATTGAGCAGCGAATGCAAAAGCCGATGAGCGAATACTTGCAGAGCTGCATTGATTCCATAGAGCAAGCAAAGCAACCGCAGCTTTTAAGCGGCTTGGGCGAGCTGATACGCTCCGATATGAAACCGTTTGTAAAAAACAAGCTGAAAAATGAGGTTTTGACGCTTCTGCGATTTTACAAGGAATCTCCGATATAACCTCCATTCACTGCACCTTTAGCGCTCCAATGGCAAACGCCGCCTCTTTCTCCGGCTCGCCTGCGCGCGGCATGTCGCCGCTGCCGTCGTCCTCCATGGTATCAATGGTGGGGTGATAGCGGCGCTCGCCGGTGCGGAAGGCTATGCGCTCTACCGATTCTACCGGCGTCATGCACCACTGCCCTTTCCACGTTTTCCCGTTCACCGTAATGTCAAAGCGGCGCACGTCGGTGTTCAGGTCAATGCCCACGCGGTACTCCCTGTTTGCCTCGTACTTGAGGAGGTTGGTGAATTTTGCGCGGGGCTTGAGCTTCAGGTTGCCCTCGCTGTCGAACACCAGCCGCAGGCAAACGGCGCCTTTGGCGTCTTGCAGCTCCACGTGCAGCGTGCCGTTGTCGCTTTGCGCAGGCGTAACGGTAAACTCCAGCTTGGGATTTTTGCTTGCGGCAAACACGCGCTCTGCCTTGGCGTAGTCGTACCTATCCCTGTCGCGCAGCAGCAGGCACTTTTGTCCCGATGCGCTCTTGCCGATGCTCACCGGCGCCCACAGCGGGCTGTAGATGTTCCAGCGTTGCAGCTCCTCGCCGTCGCGCATGTCGGCAAATACGTCGTTCACCGCGCCGGAAACCTTGCCCGCTACCGGTATCGGTACCGACGCCACCCAAATATCCTCCTTGTTTACGCTGTAGGCGAGCCACATTTTTCCGTCGGGAGGCGTGCCGTTTCCCTCAGCAATGCCGCGCACGTACTGCGGCCCAAAGCTTTTTTGCCCGCCCTCGTACCTGCGCGTGGAGATTTCGCCGTGCACCACCAGGAGGCTGTCGTAGTCCAAGCCGTTGTGGCTCGTCATCACCGCGAGTGGCCAGCGGTAGAGCGAAGGGTTGTAAACCAATGCGTAGCGGTTGTCGGAAGTTTTTTGCCCCCATATCTTCGCGTTCCATGTTACCACGTTGGTGGCCAGCTTCGGCTCCGTCCACGTTTTGCCTTCGTCTGCGCTGACGGCGTAGCGGGCGTGCTTCCACAGGCCCACAACGCGGCTGTCCGGCAAATGGTAGAAGCAAAACGCCTTGTGGTCGCCTTTCAGGCTGATAATCGGGTCGTCTTCGTTGGATTCGTCGCCCCATTGCTGCGTCATCAGCCTGTTGGCCAGCAGCTCGTTGCACGCCGCAACAAAAGCCTTGTCCTTGCTTTTTGTGTAGAACGGGTAGCGGGTGTTTTTTTCGCTCCAACCTTTGCTGTAGCGAATGAAGTAGACGTCGCCCAACGTGCCGTCGGCCCTGCACTCGCGCACTACGCGCCCAATGCCGTTTTCGCCAAACGGGCTGTCCTTTTGCGTGTGGGATATGCCGTAAAAACCCAGCAGCAGCAGGCGGTTGCTCTTGCTTACGTAAAAAGCCATACGCTGATGCATTACCGCGTTGAGCCCCGGGTATGTCGGCAGCTTGTCTTTGCCAAGCAGCGTTCCCGCAGGCGCCTCGTAGGTGGGAAAAACAACCGTGGGCTTGCTCCATGCGTATCCGTCGGGCGAAGAGAGCAGCAGCGTTTGCCCCGGCTGCCCGTGCTCGTGGAGGGGGTTGCTGAGGTAGCACACGTAAAACTTGCCGCTCCAGTAGGCTATCATGGGGGCGTGGTTGTACGTCCAGCCAAAGCCCTCCGCCAGCTCGGGGAATTGGCGGTTGGCGCGAAAAATTTGCACGTTGTGCACGCCTACCGCCGGCGAAAGCTGCCCGTGGTGGTAGTCGGGGTTGGATTGCTGCCTGCCTGCGTAGCGCAGCTCGCCGCCGGCTTGCGCAAGCGCAAAAAAAGGCAGCGCACAAAGCGCAGCGGCGAGGGTAAAATTTTTTGTCATGATTATTTTGCTTTAATTTTGAGGCGTACGGCGCCCGTTTTCACCCCGCTCACGCGCTGCGCCTGCGACGATGGGCCTATCAGGTCGGTGGCGTTGACCTTGTTGCGCACCGCCGGGATAACGTCCAGCGCCGCCAAGCCCGTTTGCGGCAGCCGGTAGAGTATTTCGTCGCGCCCGTCGCGCGGCGTATATACGCCAAGGTAGCTGCCGGAGGTTTCGTTGCCCAGCGTAATGCTGCCCTCGCTTGTTTCGAGCACCACCCAGCGCCAGCCGCTGTAGTAGCCCTTAAATTCGGGGTAGGTAAACGTTTCGCCCGGCACCGGGTCGTTGTACTCGTTGCTCCACACGTCGAGCGTAGCGCCGTGCAGGCGATTTTGCCATACGCGGTAGGGGCCGTTGGCGAGCAGCCGCATAGATTTTACCTCCGATTCGGGGTAGTCGAACTTCACGCCCATGAGCTCTACCACGCCGTCGTACTCGTACTCGTACTCAAGCCTGATATTTTCGTCGGGCGAAATGCGCCACTGCGCCCTGCGCAGCGCACCAAAGTAGGTTGCCTCCACAAGGGCGTCGCTGCCCGCTACGGTTGCGGTAAGGTTGGTCAGCTTGCTGTCGGCTTGTATTTCCTTATAGACAAGATTTGTGCCCTTGGGCGCCTCTGCGTCCACCGAGCCGTCGAGCGTGCGGTTGCCGCGACGGGCGGCGGTAAAGCGCAGCCCGCTTATCGAAACCGCTTTGCCGCCCTGCCTTGCGCCCGTCAGCTCGCCCGTTGCCCGGTCAAAGCTAAGCTCCAGCTCGCCTGCCGTAACAACAATTTTTTCGGGAGAGGTTTTTATTTGGGGCAGCTTCTCTTTGCCGTTAGCCGCCGGTTTTTTGCCGTTGGCGGACGCGCCTGCAAGGTACGCCGCATTTTTTTTCCAGCTGTATGCCCACGTCCACAGGCTTTCGCCCTGCGGATTTTTTACGGTAACGTAGAGCACATCCGCCTCGCGCCATGTGCCGGGCAGCGGCAGCTTCAGCGTTCCGGCGGCGTGCGGCGCTATGTCCGAGCCTGCCACCTCGCCTTCGGCCACCACCCTGTGCCCCGCCTGCCCATCTTCGGGCTTGGGAAAAACGGCCAGCTCCCACTTCACCCTGCACCGGTTGAAGTTGGTGAAATCGTAGCGATTTTCTATGCTCAGCGTGCCGCCAAAATTTTCGGCAATGCCCTCGTTCATCACCTGAATTGGCGACCACACGTGGCGGATGGCGAAAAAGCTGCCCTCCTTTTCGCGGTGAGGCCCCACGACGCCGTCGGCGCCGTGGTTGCCGTCGTTGTCTATGCGGCCGTTTTGGTCGGTGCGCACAACGCCCTCGTCGGCAAACGCCCACAGGAAGCCGCCCGCGCAGCGCGGATGTCGGCGCATCATCTCCCAGTAGTCGTACAGGCCGGCGCCGTGGCCTCCGTCGTACAGCCCGTGCAAAAATTCGGTGGGCAGGTAGATGTAGTCGCCGCGCAGGTACTCCTGCGTTTCGCCGTAGGAGCGGTAGTGCATGGTTTCAACGCCGCTCAGAAGCTGCTGCGGGTGCAGCACGGGGCGCTTTTGCACGTCCCACTTGCCAAATTCGCCGTCGAGCGCAGCGTTCCAGCCGCCTTCGTTTCCGTTGTCCCAAAAAAGGATGCTTGGGTGGTTTACGTCGCGGCGCACCATTTCGCCCACCAGCTTTTGCCCCACGCCCTCGTCGTACTTTCCGTGCCATCCGCCCAGCTCGTTGAGCACGTACAGCCCCAGCTCGTCGCAGGCGTCGAGAAATTCGGGGTCGGGCGGGTAGTGCGACATGCGCACGGCGTTCATGTTCATTTCCTTGATGAGCCTTGCGTCGGCGTAGTTGAGCGCGCGGTTGAGCGTGCGCCCCGTTTCGGGCCAAAAGCTGTGGCGGTTTACGCCGCGCAGCATTACGCGCTGCCCGTTGAGGTAAATCCCGTCGCTTGGGCGCACCTCAAGCGTGCGAAAGCCAAAGCGCTCGCTAACGACGTGGCGCACGGCGTTTCCCTCCCTGAGGGTAAACGTTGCCCTGTAGAGGTTGGGCGTTTCGGCTGTCCACAGCTTTGGGTTGTCCGGCTTCATCGTCAGGGTAACCCTGTCGCTGCCCTTTGGTACCGCCGCCACCGCCGGCAAGCCCACGGGCAGCCCCGCCGTGTCGGTCAGCTGCGCCGCAACGCTAAAGCCTTTTTCCACCGCCTCGCCTAAGTATATCTCCGCCGTGAAAGCGCCGTTGGCTTTAGCGTCGATGGCGGTGCGGCTAATGAAGCTCGGGGGAAACACCTCAAGGAATACGGGGCGAAAAATGCCGCCAAAGTTCCAGTAGTCGGCGCGGCGCTCGGCAAGGTTTACGCTTTCGTTGGCCGATTCCTTGCTCACGGTTACCTCCAGCAGGTTGCTGCCGATGCGCACCATGCCCGTAACGTCGTACGCAAAGCGGTAAAATCCGCCCCGGTGCGCCTCGCCGGCCTTTTGCTCGTTGATGCGCACCTCGGCGTCGGTCATTACGCCGTCAAAAACGAGGCGTATTCTTTTGCCCTGCCACTCGGCGGGAACGTCAAACCTGTACCGATATTTTCCCTGCTCGGCGGTAATTCCCGGGGCGGTTTTTTTTCCGTAAAAGTTCACGCCGTAGGTGTACCCGCCAAAGCCTTGCTGCTCCCAGCACGAGGGGACTTTGATGGTGGTTTGCCGGTTGCTGTTGCGGCCATCGGTGCACAAAAATTCCCACTCCACAGCGTCGTCAAAGCCTCTGCCGGAGAGATATTTTACAATGGTTTCCGTTGCCTGCTGAGCGTGTGCGAACACGAAGCCAAGCAACAAGAGGGTGGTAGTAGCTAATGTTTTCATGGGTGCTGTATTTAAGCTGATTTTGGAACGAATATTTCGGGTGGTACTGCTGTTCTGCGGATAAAATTTAACCACAAAAGCCGCACAAAGCATAAAAAAACGCTTCGTGCGACTTTGCGGCTAATAAAAAGCTATTCAACGCTATCGGCGAGGCGGCGGCAAGGCTACGGCTTCACCTCAAAAAGGCTTGCCCCCTTTGGGAACTTGTCGCCTTCGTTGACAAATATTTTCACAACCACTCCGTCGTGCGGAGCGAGCACGGCGTTGTGCATCTTCATGGCTACAAAAACGGCCAGCTTGTCGCCCGTCTTCACCCTTTGCCCCTCGCCGACCAGCAGCTTCAGCACCGTGCCGGGAATGAACGACCGCACCACGTTGAGGTCGGGTTTTTCCCACTTCTTGCGGTCAAGGTAGCGTTGGGTAACGTTGGTGGGGTAGGCAGTATCGAGGTGCACCGTGCCGGGCTTCAAATTTTGTTGGGTTTTTTCTTGCATTGCTAAACAATTTACAATTTCACACTTTGCCTAAAACGGCGGAATACCGTGCTTTCTCGACGGCATCTGCGCATTTTTGTTCACCGAAACCTGAATGGCGTGCAGCAAAAACTTGCGCGTATCCTTTGGGGCAATCACCGAGTCGATGTAGCCCTTGGAGGCCGCCACGTAGGGGTTGGCAAACTTTTCGCGGTATTCGGCCACCTTTTGCTTGCGCATTTCCTCCGGGTTTTCGGCTTCGGTTATTTCCTTTTTGAAGATAATGTTTGCCGCACCTTCGGGACCCATGACGGCGATTTCGGCGTTTGGCCACGCAAACACAAAGTCGGCGCGGAGGTGCCGCGAGTTCATGGCGATGTATCCGCCGCCGTAGGCCTTGCGCAGGATGACGGTAATCTTGGGCACGGTAGCTTCGCTGTAGGCGTACAGCATTTTGGCCCCGTGCCGGATAACGCCCGCGTGCTCTTGGTCAACGCCGGGCAGGTAGCCGGGCAAATCCTCAAAGGTAACGATGGGGATGTTGAACGCATCGCAGTAGCGGATAAATCGCGCCGCCTTGTCCGCCGAATCGCAGTCCAGCACGCCCGCCATGACGCAGGGTTGGTTGGCCACAAAGCCCACCGTTTCGCCGTTTAGCCGCCCAAACCCGATGACGATGTTGGCCGCCCAGAGCTCCTGCACCTCAAAAAAGTCCGAGCCGTCCACCACGGCGCGAATCACGTTGCGCACGTCGTAGGGCTGCGTGGGGTCGTCGGGCACAATCTTGTCCACCTGATACTCGGCCTTCGGCTCGCGCGGCTCAAAGGCGAGCGCCTTGCGCTGATTGTGCCACGGGATAAACGTAATGAGCCTCTTGATTTGCTCAAAGCACTCCGATTCGCTTCGGGCAAAGAAGTGGGCGTTGCCGGTAAGTTCGCTGTGCACCCGCGCACCGCCCAGCTCCTCCATGGAGATTTCCTCGCCCAGCACGGTTTTGATGACCTCCGGGCCGGTGATGAACATTTTTGAAATGTTTTCGACCACAAACACGAAGTCGGTCAGCGCGGGCGAGTACACCGCGCCGCCGGCGCAGGGGCCAAGGATGACCGAAATTTGCGGGATAACGCCGCTGTTGAGCGTATTGCGGAAGAAGATTTCGCCGTACCCGGCGAGCGAGTTCACGCCCTCCTGAATGCGCGCGCCGCCGGAGTCGTTGATGCCGATGAGCGGCATGCGCATGCGCAGCGCGTAGTCCATGATTTTGGTGATTTTGCGGGCGTGCATGGAGCCGAGCGAGCCGCCGGCCACCGTAAAGTCCTGCGCGTAGATGGCGATAGGCGAGCCGTACAGCGTGCCGGTACCTATAATTACGCCGTCGCCCGCCAGCTTCTTATTTTGCATGCCAAAGTCGCGAACGTCGTGCTCCACAAACAAATCGTATTCGTGAAACGAGCCCTCGTCCACCAGCAGCAAAATGCGCTCGCGAGCGGTGAGCTTTCCCATTGATTTTTGCTTGGCAATAGCCTGTTGTCCACCGCCTTGCTGCGCTTCCTCCAGCTTCTTTTGCAGCTCTTCTATTTTTTGATTTTCCATGATTTGATTTTATTTGTTTATAAATAACCTCAAG
>JAISLN010000302.1 GCA_031290835.1 Prevotellaceae bacterium | reverse complement strand
TGCGCCGCGCCTACCTGCGGGTAGTACAGCGCCTCAAAATATCCGTTGCGGAGCGTTAGCGCGTAGCGCTCGTGCTCTTTTGTGCAGCCGCTACCTGCCAACGCCAAGCTTGCCAAAATAGCCGCCGTAGCCGCTCGTCTGAAACCAGGCGTTTGTTTTGTAAAAATCATGGTATGATGTAGCTAACGTGTCGGGAATAAAAATGCTCATCCCCGAAAAATCGTTTATGGTAAAGTTGTCCAAAAATTTTTCGGTTGCCTCTTTGAACACTACTGCGCTGCAAATACTTTTGCTAACTTCCTCGCAACCAGCATTGTTGGCTGATAGCGCAGCCACAAAGCTGCCCAAATCGAACAACGGAATGTCAGGACGTGCCGAAAGTTGCTGCACTTCCATAGAATTAACATATTGAAGTTGAGCCGTATCGCTCATCAGCTTGCGAAAGCTTGCTGCCAAACCCTCCAGCTCGGCGGTTTTTACAACCGACACCGATGCGGATTGCATTGCCCCTTCGA
The DNA here is from genome assembly GCA_031290835.1 of Prevotellaceae bacterium. GTDB lineage: Bacteria > Bacteroidota > Bacteroidia > Bacteroidales > UBA932 > JAITMY01. The sequence goes on along the minus strand of JAISLN010000302.1, from coordinate 44,894 downwards.
GCGCGCTGTACGATTGGAAAAAGCTGCGCGCAACCTCCGAATAATCTACCGGCTTATCGAACAGCCGGCCAACAACCTCCTGATACGGGTAGCCTGCGGAGAGCACTTCGGTGGGTGAGAAAATGATGTAGCCGGCTTTGTTCCTCAGCTCGTACGCCACCTCCACCGCCCCCATGTAGCAGGCGTCAAAAATGATGAAGTCAAACCGGCAGGGGAGAGCGTTGCTTAAATCCGTAATGCTCATTTCATCCGTTCCGTCTTTGCCGAACGACTGCGGGCGAGCGGCTTTACCTGCCTTTCCGCTGCCCGACGCTATCCCTGCGGGCAACCAGCCCGTGCCGTGCGACCACAGCACCAGCCCGTAGGATTGCGCAGGATAATCGGCGATGAGCTCCGACAGAACGCGGCGCATGACGTCGGGAGACGCGGAATTGTGCTCTGCGTAAACCTTTTTGATGGGGCTTGCAATGGCTGCCGTAGTGTCGTGCTCCACTTTATACACCACAGGGTGCGGAGGGCTGGCGCCCTCCGCCCGGTCAACGTACGCAATAAGGTTGCCGTCCAGCGTGGCGCTCCACCCCTGCTCCATTTCGTTGAGGTCTTTTAGCGCAAAGTAGTCAAGGTTGTTGTCGGCTACCACGTAGGCAATGATGGTTCGCGTGGGCAGAGCCTCCGGTTGCTCATCGTGTTGTCGGCACGAGAGCAAAAGCGCTATGGTCACAGGCAGCGTTATCAGGACAGGAATTTTCATTACACATCGTCGTTTTTTTTGTGGCTTACAAAAAAATGTGCGCCACCCGCAAAGGCAGCGCATACGGTTCAACGCTTTGCATTACCAAAATACAAACCTGTTTTCTGCTCCCATTTTAAAATGGTGGTCAACGATAGCCTTTGTTGCTTATCACCCTGCGAAAATTCTCTGTAGCAGGGATATTCCGCATATTTCAGGTAGCTGAGTACGCTATCTATGGACAAATTCTTACAGTATGCACATTCGTCGGGCACACCATAAGCGGAGTTAAACACGTAGGCAACCTTGCAAAAGGTATCGGCCAATACTACGTCAGAATGAAATATTACGGCCTTAGTAGTGGCATCCTTGGTTGAAGCTACCTCAAGAAATCTATCCTGTCGATTCCGGTTATTCCAAACGTAATGAACTTTTTTGAAAAATGGCAGCGTTGCCGTTTCAGCAGTAATCACGTTGTCGCCACCGACATACTCCGGTATAGTACCATCAGGAAGCGACTCTTGCCCGGTGTTCTTTACCAAGCCTTGTTCGAGATAGGATATCTGTACTGTTCTGCCGGTATCGCCTGTGATGTAGATATAGTATATCTCGTTCACATCCACGTCGCCTTCGGGGATACATGACGAAAAAATAGAAAATGCTGCGAAAAGCATTACTAAAATATGTGTTTTCATGAAAATATTATCTTAATTTTTGTGATTTGCAAAAAAATGTGCGCCACCGCAAAGGCAGCGCACATGGGTTCAATGCTTTGTATTATCAAAATACAAGCCGGTTTCCCGCATCCATTTCCCAACGCCGGATAGCGATACCCTTTTTTGCGTATCGCCTTGCGAAAATTCTATGTAGCAGGGATATTTCACAGCTTTCAGGTAGTTGAGTATGCTATCTGTGGACAAGCTTTTGCAGTAGGCACATTCGTCGGACACACCATAGGAAGTGTTAAATGCGTCGGCAACATCGCAAAAAGTATCGGCCAATACTACGTCAGAATGAAACATTATTGCCTTAGTAGTGCTATCATTGGTTGAGGCTATCTCAAGAAATCTATCCTGTTCATCCTGCCTATTACTAACGTAATTAATCTCTTTGAAAAATGGTAGCGTTACCGCTTCAGCAATAACCACGTTGTCGTCTCCACCAACATACTCCGGTATAGTACCATCAGAATACGACCCTTGCCCGTGCCCGGTGTTCTTTACCAAACCTCGTTCGAGATAGGATATCTGTACTGTTCTGCCGGTATCGCCTGTGATGTAGATACAATAGTCATAAACCATGTAATCACCACCTACAATATCGCACGCAGAAGTAACAACAAATGATACGGCAATGAATGCTGCGAAAAAAATACGTGTTTTCATTAACGATACTATTTTAGCTTTTGTGGTTTACAAAAAAATGTGCATGCCCCTTTCGTAGGCGCATAGGAGCAACGCTGCAAGCAGAAGCGGGGCAAGGCGCCACCCTCGCCCCACTTATTCGCTAATTAGTCATATCCCCAATAGTCATACATTCTTACTCGCTTACGGGTATCGCCTTGCGAAAATTCCAAGTAGCAAGGGTAGCGCGTATTTTTCAGATAGCTCATTATGCTGTCAGGGGTTAATCCTTTGCAGGATGTACAGGATTCACAATCTTCTGTGGAGTACCCTTTATCCTTAACAAGATTTCCTACTATGCTCCAGCATTTACTGCTGTCGGATCTAAGTATAAATACCTCATCCTCGAAAATTACAGCCTTGGTTGTGGAATCATTTTCAGAGGTTATTTCCAGAAATTCATCGGGAATCCCATCGGTGTCATGAACCGTATGAACTTCCTTAAAAAATGGCAACGCTACGTTCTCCGTAACAATAATATTGTCATCGCCATAAATATACTCTGGAGCCGGAGAGCCGTCCGCCGGTCGATCTCTGGAGGTATTCTTCACTTTTTCCCGCTCAAGGTAGGATATTCGTACAATCCTATCCGTATCTCCATTAATATAAATGTAATACCACATATCCACACCACCACCACCACCACCGCCGCCATCTAAGTGAGGGCACGAGGTAGCCATCAGCATAACGCCAATGGCTACCAAAATGTAAAATAGTGCTTTCATAATAAAAAACCTGTTGATATTGTTTAACTACGCCCCACTGCAAATGAGGGGTTAACCCATCGTATTTCCAGTAGGGAGAGTAATTAAATCCAGATGTAAAATTTCCATTGTCATGTATTAACAACCACGAGGCTGTTCTATAGGAATTTTTAATTTTTCGGAGAAAGCGCTTACAGCAGCCTTAGCGGTTGCCGTAAGGTAAGACGTGGCAAGGATTCCAGTGCAACAGCTGACCGTGTGCGAACAACACACACACACACACACACACACACACACACACACACACACACACACACAGCATGTATATCCACATGTTGTATATGTGCGGCGGTAGTAATGTATGGAGCAGCGATGTCATAATAGGTACAAGTGTTGATTTGAAGCGCTACTATAAAAAGGCTATTCGGAGTACAGCGGCAAATGTAGGAATCTTTTTAGAAAGATATTGTGCTCAAACAGCTAAAAAACGCTACATTACGTGTTTTAACTATTATGCTCACGCGCTACCGTCCGGTAAAAATAAATTTTCCTGAAAAAATAATCGTTGCGGGCGACATTCGGTAGGAATTTTACCGGACAGCGGTGGTGGGGGGCGTAAAAAATATTTTGCGGCTTACCCTACCACTCCAGCGCTTGCTTGAGGTCTGCAATTAAGTCCGCCACCTCTTCTATGCCCACCGATACGCGGATGAGGGTATCGGTGATGCCTATTTTTTCGCGCTCGGCTTTTTCGAGCGAGACGTGCGTCATTTGCGCGGGCTGCTCAATGAGCGACTCCACGCCACCCAAGCTTTCGGCTAAGGTAAACACGCGCAGGCGCTCCAAAAATGTTTCTGCGTCGGCGCCAGCTCCTTTTACGTCAAACGAGAGCATTCCGCCAAAGCCGCTTGCCTGCGCCTTTGCCAGCTCGTGCTGCGGGTGGCTCTCCAGCCCGGGGTAGAGCACCCGGCTCACCTTTGGGTGCTTTTCCAGAAATTGCGCCACCGCCAGCGCGTTTTTTTGGTGCTGCTCCATGCGCACCGCCAGCGTTTTTATGCCGCGCAGCGTAAGGTAGGAGTCAAAAGGCGGCAGCACGGCTCCCGACGAATTTTGGTGGAACTGCAACCGCTCGTAGAGCTGCTCGCTGTTGACCAGCAAGGCGCCGCCCAGCACGTCGCTGTGCCCGCCGAGGTACTTGGTGATGCTGTGCACCACAACGTCGGCGCCCAAGTCCAGCGGTTTTTGGAAGTAGGGCGATAGGAAAGTGTTGTCCACCACCAAAATCAGCCCGTGCTTTCGGGCGATTTCGGCAATAGCCCGTATGTCGGCGAGCTTCATCAGCGGGTTTGTGGGCGACTCCACCCACACCATTTTGCTGGAGGGCTTCACCGCTTTTTCCACGAGCGAGGCGTTGGTGGCGTCCACGTATGAGGTTTCGACGCCAAAGTTGGCGAATCCTTGCTCAAACAGGCGCTTTGTTCCGCCGTACAGGTCGTCGAAGGCAATGACGTGGTCGCCCGCCTTGAGCAAGGCGAGCAGGGCGGTTGTTTCGGCGGCCATTCCCGAGCTGAACGCCAGCCCGTAGCGGGCGTTTTCCAGCGACGCCAGCTTTGCTTCCAGCGCTTCGCGGGTAGGATTTTGCGAGCGGACGTACTCGTAGCGTCCCGGTTGGGCTACCTTTTGCCGCGCGTAGGTGGTGGCGAGGTGTATGGGAGCCGCCACGTCGCCGGTGGCCCCTTCGCGAAAGTCGGGTTTTTCGCCCGCGTGAACAGCTCTGGTGGCAAAGCCCTGCGCCGGAGCGGGGTTGCCTTTGAGCGGATGGTGCTGTGGTAGTGTTGCCATAATGTGTTTTACAAGCTGCTTGGGTTATTACTCCGTAAATTATTGCTCCGTAAAAATGTGCACGGAAAGCGGCACAAAAGTAAGCAAATTAAAGGGTGTATTGCTACGTCGGGAGGCGTATCATTGCCTCTCGAAGTGTTAAATTTAGCCAATTATTTGATTTGAAAAATTTTACATTTATTTTTTTGCGTAAAAAAGGTTTTTCTGCATAGCCGACGGTTTCGCCGGCATCGGCTGCAAAGCTTGTTTTTATCAGGTTGATTTACAATTTGCTGTAAATAGCGGGGTGGCCTATTTTCCTTAGCGGTAAGCTTATTTAACAGCCACAAAATGTTACGCGCAGCTATTTATTTAGTATTTTTGCTACCTCTCTATGGTTCAAAGGCAAAAAACATAATACGCTAACACTATCTATATCATGGCAGACTCCAAGATAAAAGTTGGTATAACACAAGGCGATATCAACGGTATTGGCTATGAGGTTATTATCAAAACGCTTATAGACCCTCGTGTGCTGGAAATGTGCACCCCCATTGTATATGGCTCGCCCAAGGTCGGCGCCTTTCACCGCAAAACGATAAGCGGGGTTGAAAACTTCAACTTCAACATTATCCGCTCTGCCGACGACGCCAACCCCAAGCGCGCCAACATTATCAACGTTATGGATGATGAGGTGAAGGTGGAGTTCGGCAAAGCGTCGGATGTATCGGGGATAGGTGCGCTGGCGGCGCTTGAGGCGGCAATTCGCGATTGGAAAAGCGGCAAAATTCAGGTTTTGGTAACGCTGCCTTACGGCAGGCAGTACATTTCGTCCATCAACCGCCTGTTTCCGGGGCACACCGAATTTTTGGCAGATGTTTTTGGCGTCAAAAACTATCTCATGCTGTTTGTGGGCAGCTCCGTGCGCGTGGGGGTTGTTACCGGCCATATTCCGATTTCGCAAGTTCCCACGGCCATAAGCAAGGAGCTCGTCATGAGCAAGCTAAGGCTGCTCAACGCTACGCTCAAGGAAGACTTTTTGATACCCAAACCCCGCATAGCGGTGCTGGGCCTTAACCCCCACGCGGGCGACGGCGGGCTGATTGGCTCGGAGGAGCTGGATATTGTGATTCCGGTGGTGGAGGAGGCTATCAAGAACAAGATATTGGCGTTTGGCCCGTACGCCTCCGACAGCTTTTTCGGCTCCAACTGCGCTAGCCGATTTGACGCTGTGCTTGCCATGTACCACGACCAGGGCTTGGCGCCCTTCAAGACGCTGTCGTACGGCACAAGCTCAAGCGTGCACTACACCTGCGGCTTGCCCATAGTGCGAACTTCGCCCACGCACGGCACGGCGTACGATATAGCGGGCAAGGATACGGCTTCGCCCGATTCGTTTCGGGCGGCGCTATACCTGGCTTGCGATACGTACAAGCACCGCAGGGAGTATGCCGAGATGGTGAAAAATCCGCTGCCTGCCGCAAAGCTGGAGGTAGAAAAATAGCGGAAGAAATTTTGAATTTTGAATTGCGCAAAGCGCGAGGGAAATTGAATAACGCGAAGCGCAGCTACTCGCTTTTGCTTTTTTTACGGTGTTCGTGAGCTCACTTCGCCCGCTTCAAAATTTTACGTTGTAAAGCACACTTTTCATATTTTAATTTAAAGGCAATATATGCGCCACTTTTCGTATAGCGTAAAAATATCCTCTCGCTTACTGTTTCCGGACGGGCTTGGCATAATTATTGGTAATAGGAACACACACACACACACACACACACACACACACACACACACACACACACACACACACACACACACACGCGCGCGCGCGCGCGTTGCTTCGTGCGCGTGTAATATACATAATTTTCCCCAGAATTTTACTATACCGTACCATGTTTTTTCGTGGTGCGGTTTTTTGTGCTTTTACGTAGCACATTATGGAGGCAATGTAAGCTTATTTTTTACGTTTTTACTTTATAATGCTTACATCTCAGAGCTCGGCATGCAGCCAATCAGGTTAGGTTAAATTGAATCAATTTTCACATAATTTTATGGTAATAATTTTTAAGTTGAGCTTTAGTTAAATAACAAAACTATCAAAATACGTATAAGCTATGATGCCTTCATACCACCTTTTCCCCATTAGAGAAGTTACTCCTTTATCCAAGGAAGATTGCTTTTACATTGCGGATCGGCAAAAGACGGAGTTTACCTACCCCATCCATAGCCACAGCGAGTTTGAGCTGAACTTTATCGCCCATGCGCCTGGGGTGAAGCGCATTGTGGGCGATTCGATAGAGGTTATCGGCGATTACGACCTCGTTCTTATCACCGGCGAAGATTTGGAGCATGTGTGGGAGCAGCACGAGTGTTGCTCGCCGCATATCCGCGAAATTACCATTCAGTTTTCCTCCGAGCTGTTTTTTGCCAGCTTTATGCGGAAGAAGCAGTTCGACACCATCCGCAAGATGCTTGAGAAGGCGCAAAAGGGGCTGGCTTTTCCCATGGAGGCCGTGATGAAGACGTACAAGCTGCTGGATGGTCTGTCGGGCAAGCAGGGTTTTTATGCTGTGCTTGATTTTCTGAGCATCCTTTACGAGCTTTCGCTGTTTGGCGGCGATGCTCGGACGCTGGCCAGCTCTTCCTTTGCCAAAATAAGCGTGCACGCCGACAGCCGCCGCGTGCAAAAAGTGCAGGAGTATATCAGCGCACACTATGAGGAAGAAATTCGCCTGAATGACCTTGCCGATTTGGTCAAGATGACCCCCGTGGCGTTTAGCCGCTTCTTTAAGCTGCGCACCGGCGAGGGGCTGATGGACTACATTATTGCCCTACGCCTGGGGCACGCCGCGCGTATGCTGGTGGACTCCACCATGTCCATTTCGGAAATCTGCTACTCCTGCGGGTTTAATAACATTTCCAACTTCAACCGACTCTTCAAAAAGCGCAAAAATTGCTCCCCCAAAGAATTTCGCGAAAACTACTGGAAGAAAAAGATAGTGGTTTAGCGCAATGGTAGAGCGCAAGGCAGCTTTTTGCGGACTAAAAGGTGATACGATATTAACCTCTTTTCTCTCAAAGTACGTCAAAAATTGGCATGTAAAATACTACCAATGGATAATAAAGTACTTGCTATGCCCCCTCATTTGCCTTTATCTTTGCCAATATTTCATACTTGGAATACGCCAAGTGTTAAAATCACGGCTGTTCAGGACAATATAAAAATTTAGGTTAGGTACCATAACCTTATTTGCCGTTGTAGCACAGCCGATAGCTCTAAGCAAGCCATACGACTTGCACGCTGACCTGCGACCTGTACTTGTGAAATTGTAGCAAAATATTAATTCTCCCAAAAAATCAAATTTTATGAAAAAATTGTTTTGTGTTCTAATTTTGAGTGCGCTATCCATAGCCGGATATGCGCAGAATCGGCAGGTATCGGGGGTGGTGGTTGACCCTGCGGGTGCTCCCGTGGTTGGCGCTTCGGTGCTTGCCAAAGGCACCACTACCGGCACGCTGACCGACCCCGAAGGGCGGTTTACGATGTACGTTCCGGAAAGCGTAACCTCCTTAGCCGTGCGGTACATTGGCTACGTTGAGGCCGAAGCGCCGGTGGGGACCAACATTCGGATTGTGCTGCAAGCGGACGAAAAGGCGATAGACGAGGTGGTGGTGATGGGCTACGGCGTGCAGAAAAAGAAGCTGGTAACCGGCGCTACGGTGCAGGTAGGCGGCGACGACCTGCAAAAGCTGAGCACTATTAGCCCGCTTACGGCTATGCAAAGCCAAACGCCGGGGGTGCATATTCTCCAGAGCTCGGGGCAACCTGGCGAAAGCTTCAAAATCAACATTCGCGGCATAGGTACTACGGGTAACTACCAGCCGCTATTTGTGATAGACGGTGTGGCGGGCGGCAATATTGATAACCTCAACCCGTCGGATATTGAAAGCATCGACGTGCTGAAAGACGCCGCCTCAGCCGCTATTTACGGCGCCCGTGCCGCCAACGGTGTTGTGCTCATTACAACTAGGCAGGGACGCCTTGGCGCCGAAAGAATGTCGGTGAGCTACGACGGCTATTTGGGCTGGCAAAATGTGTATAAGATGGCTTCGCCGCTCAATGCAAAGCAATACATGAATATAGTGGATGAGGGGCAGTTTAATATCGGGGCATCCCCCTATAAGTGGGAAGATTTTTTGGGCGGTGATTTCAACGGCAAAACGCTGTACGAGATGATACAGTCGGGCGAGTGGGAAGGCACCAACTGGCTGGATGAAATCCGCAACGTCAACGCACCCATGCAAAACCACGCTATTAATGTGACGGGCGGCGGCAACCGGTCGAACTTTTCGATGGGCTTTTCCTACACTTCGCAGGAGGGTATTTTTGGCAAACCCGTGCAGTCAACCTACGACCGCTATACTTTTCGCCTGAACTCCAACCACACCATCCTCAAGCACAAGAACCTTGATATTATCAAAGTGGGCGAAACGCTCTTCTACATGCAGAACAGCCGGCAAGGAATTGGTATAGGCAGCCACTACTGGAACGATATTTCCAACATGCTGCGGGCAGCGCCTTTTATGCCAGTGTATGGCAGCGACGGTAAATATTTTGACGCCGACGACAAAGAGGCAACAGGCATGAACGGATATTTTCCCGCTATAGTCAATCCTATTGGCGATATGGTGTACCGGAGAGGAAGCAACTTGTCCAAAAACCACTTCATGATGGCTTCTGCGCACGTTGAGATTCAGCCGGTTAAGAATTTTGTATTCCGGTCTCAGTTCGGCTACATGTTTAGCGCCAACTCCTATCGGGCGTTTACACCGGTTTTCAAGCTGGGTCCGGCTAGCGCCGAAAATACAGAGAATGACGTGTCGCAAAACGGTGGCATGGGGTTCAACTATACATGGGAAAATACCCTGAACTACAAATTTTCCGCGAGTGAGCACCATGTAGATGTGTTGCTGGGTCAATCGCTGGAGAAGTCTGGCTTTGGCGAAAGCTGGGGCGCAACGAATGTCAACTCATCGTTTGATGATTTTGAGCATGCGTGGCTCGACAACACCGCGGCGGCTTCTGCAACGACCACTGTGAGCGGTTCTCCGTGGGGGCAGGGTGCGCTGGCGTCATTTTTTGGGCGTATCAACTACGACTACAAGGAGACCTACATGCTGTCGCTGGTCATGCGCGCCGACGGCTCGTCGAACTTTGCCCGGGGGCACCGCTGGGGCTACTTTCCCTCTGTATCGGCCGGGTGGCTGCTCACCAACGAAAGCTTTATGGACGGCGCTACCCAATACGTGGACTTCTTGAAGCTGCGCGGCAGCTGGGGGCAAAACGGTAATAGCAATATCCCCAATTTTCAGTACATGGCTACAGTGGCGCTGGACCAATTTGCGGGCTATTCGTTTGGAAATGATAAGGACGGCGTAACAAAGGGCGGCTATGCAAATGTGCTGCCCAATGTTGAAGTAACATGGGAAACTTCCGAGCAGCTGGATTTGGGCTTTGACGCCCGCTTTTTGCGCTCGCGCCTTAGCCTAGCGTTTGACTACTACCAAAAAACCACCAAAGATTGGCTGATACAGGCGCCTATTCTGGCAGCCTACGGCAACAATGCTCCCTATATCAACGGCGGCGATGTGCAAAACCGCGGCGTGGAGCTGGCGTTGAGCTGGAATGACAATATAGCGCAGGATTTCCGTTACAGCGCCGGCGTAAACTTTGCCTATAACGAAAACGAGGTGCTCCGCATAGCCAACAGCGAAGGCATTATTCACGGGACGGCCAGTGGGCTTTTTCAAGGCGCCGAAGAAATGTACCGTGCGCAGGTGGGATTTCCCATAGGCTATTTTTACGGCTACAAGAGCGAGGGCGTGTTCCAAAATCAGGCCGATATTGACGCATGGCGAGCCGCAGGCAAGGGTTTTTTGCAAGACAACCCCGTGCCGGGCGACCTGAAATTCTCCGACCTGCAGCCCGACGGCAAAATCGACGAAGATGATAAGGGTATGATTGGCGACCCGCACCCTGATGTGACGCTGGGCGTCAACCTGTCGCTAAGCTACAGGGGTCTTGACCTTGGCCTATCGGCTTACGGCTCCTTTGGCCAGCAAATTGCCAAGTCGTACCAAAAGGGGGACAACATCTACGAAAACTACACCACAGAGGTGTACAACCGCTGGTACGGTGAAGGCACCTCAAACGAGCGGCCGCGCCTGATGGGAGGTAACACGGTAAACTACATCAACGTGTCGGACATATACCTCGAAGACGGAGATTTCCTCAAGCTTTCCAACATTACCTTAGGGTATGACTTTAAGCAGCTATTCAAGCGCCTACCTTTTGAGCAGCTGCGCTTTTACGTTACGGCACAAAACCTCTACACTTTTACCGGCTACAGCGGCATGGACCCCGAAATAGGCTATTCTCCCGGTGAAGCATGGGTGTCGGGCATAGATTTGGGGTACTACCCCAACCCCCGCACATGGCTGGTAGGCGTAAATGTTAAATTTTAATTGTTAATCAATAAAACAACAAAGGAAATGAAAAATACAACTAAATATTGCTTGCTTGCTGCGCTAATGCTCTCGTTTGCATCGTGCGAAGATTTTTTGGATACCGAAAGCTTTACGCAGAAAAACACAGGAAACTTTCCTGTTACCGAAACAGACGCCGAACAAATGATGGCTGCTATCTACAACTACTTGGGCAGGGCAAATGGCGCAAATGGCGGCTACATACAGGGGTCTTTTTATTTGGCTTCGGAGCTTGCCTGCGACGACCGCCTTGGCGGCGCAGGTCCGGGCGACCAGCAGATGCAGGCTATAGACTTGCTGCGGGAATTTAGCATAGACCAGACCAACAATTGGTGGATTGCTCGCTATCAGGGTGTTAATCGCGCCAATAGCGCTATTGAGAATTTGGACAAATGCGAAGTGTCCGACACAAAGCGACAAAAATACCTGGGCGAAGCGTATTTCTTACGCGCCTTTTTCTACTACGAGCTGGCGTCGATGTTTGAGAAGGTGCCGCTTCACCTGACCACCGAAGCAAAGCCATTGCCGCAGGCGTCGCCCGATGCAACGTGGGGACAGATTATTGCCGACCTGAAGAAAGCCATTGAGCTCATGCCCGCCGAAAAAACGCCCGCTTCCGACGCCGGGCACGTGGACAAATACGTGGCAGAAGCCATGATGGGGCGCGCTTTCCTGTTCTACACCGGGTTTTACGGTAAAACCGAAGTAGCCCTTCCCGACGGCAGCACGGTGAACAAGCAGCAGGTGATTGGCTGGATTGACGACTGCGTAGAAAATTCCGGTTACGAGCTGGTTCCCGATTTCCGCAACCTGTGGGCGTACGCCAACAGGCTTACGCGCAAAGATTACCCTTTTATGGAGGGCGTGCAAGGTGCGTGGCCGGAAGACGATGGCGGCATCAACCCCGAAGCCATGTTTGCTATTAAGTTCAACAAGCATGCCGGTTGGGGATGGGATGTAGGGTTTACCAACGGCTACGCCGTATTTACCGGCATGCGTGGCGGCGATGCAGACTGGGCTTTCCCCGTTGGGCAAGGCTGGGGCGCAGGCCCCGTGGCTCCCAATTTGTGGAATGACTGGCCTGATGGCGACCTCCGCAAGAGAGCTTCCATTTGTGAGGTTAGCACAGAGCTGCCGAACGCTAAGCGCGGTGGCGGGTGGGGAGATTGGATACAGGAAACAGGATATTTTTTCAAGAAAGGGGCGTCTTTCTCATGTAAAGATGGTAGTGGCGCGCGTGTGGATCCATTCGACAAAGTCATGTACAATACTACCACCCAATGGGATATAAATATTATTCACGATTTGGTGCTCATCCGCTTTGCCGACGTGCTGCTCATGCAGTCGGAGCTGAAAGAGGACGCGACGGGTATGAACCGCGTGCGCGCTCGCGCAGGACTTGCCCCGATTGGCTACTCGCTGGAAGCCCTTCAAGCAGAGCGTCGCTATGAGCTGGCGTTTGAAGGCACGCGCTGGAACGACATTCGCCGCTGGGGCGCCGAATACGCCAAAGCCGCCCTCGAGAAGCAAGCCGGCGAGCCCATTTTCATATCAGGTTTGCCTACCTACAATAAGCCGGCCGGCTCATACAGCGCGCGCTACGACAAAACGCGCGGCTTTTTCCCCATCCCCGAAACCCAAATTACGCTGGCCGACGGGCTTTACGTCCAAAATCCGGGATGGGATGTTGATAAATATACCAGCTGGGACTCAAACTAATAACACAACACCAATCCAATTTAATAACACATTGAGATATGAAAACAATATCATGCTACATCCTTGCCCTGGCAGCCCTTGCGCTGTGGGCTTGCGAACCCATAACGAACATCATAGACGAAGCGCCCGGCGGGAATATCAGCTCCGCCGGAGAGCTGCAGGCCACGGTAGCCATTGTACAGAAAGACGGATACAGCAACATCGCGCATGTGCATTGCTCCAGCCCCGTGCTATGCAGCTGGACGGACGGCATAAATACTTTTGTAGGCACCGAAGGCAATTTAGAGGTGGTGTTTGCAGGCGACCAAACCATTACGCTCACCGCGCGCACCGCCGACGGTAAAGAATATACGAAAGATTTTCCCGTTACGGTTGCCAGCGCTCCGGAGCCGCCCGCCTACTACGGGTTGCTGTTTGGCGACCCCAATGGCGACGGTAAAACGTGGGAATGGAGCACAAAAGTTGCCCCCGGCAGAGAAGCTGCGGGAGAAAAAATGATTATGGCGGGTTCCGCACCGTCCGGCGAAAACCGCGACTACTGGGGCTGGTGCCCTGAGCCTACCTATGTCCCCAACGAAGGCGTGGGCGCCAAAATGAAGTTCACGCTACGGGGGAAGCGCGTTACCAAAATCGGCGTAGATGGCAAGGAGACAGGTAGCGGCTCCTTAGACCTCAACATGACGCCCAACAGCATTGCCTACTCGGTGGGTACTATAACCTTCAAGGGCACGAATGTGCTGTGCCCCGTTAGCGGCAACGGCGAACTCGGAAGCACATGGACCATTTGCCACCTGAGCGAAGACCTTTTGCTGCTCTTTAACGCCAACAGCTCAAGCGGCTGGTACTACGTCTTCACGGCGGCGGAGTGAGCTAAGCCCTCATGACGCCACAGCACACAAAACCTTCTACTACGCCTAAAAATCGCAACAAAATATTAATTCTCACAAAAAAATCAAGTTTTTATGAAAAAATTGTTTTGCGTTTTAATTTTCGGTGCGCTATCCGTATTCGGATATGCGCAGAGCCGGCAGGTATCGGGGGTGGTGGTTGACCCCGCCGGCAGCCCCGTGGTTGGCGCTTCGGTGCTTGCCAAAGGCGCCACTACCGGCACGCTGACCGACCCCAAAGGGCAGTTTACGATGTACGTTCCGGAAAGCGTAACCATCCTCACCGTGCGGTACATTGGCTACGTTGAGGCCGAAGCGCCGGTGGGGACCAACATTCGGATTGTGCTGCAAGCGGACGAAAAGGCGATAGACGAGGTGGTGGTGGTGGGCTACGGAACGATGAAAAAGAGCGACCTCACCGGCGCCGTATCAAAAGTCTCCACCGACGACCTGAAGCAGCTCTCCACCATAGATGTTGGGCAGGCGCTGGCAGGGCGCGTAGCGGGCGTGGATATTATCAGCAACTCCGGCGAGCCGGGTTCCGGCACCAAAATTCGCATCCGCGGCTACGGCACCATCAACACCGCCGACCCGCTGTATGTGGTGGACGGTTTTCCGGTGTCGGACATCGACTACCTGTCGCCGCAGGATATTGAGAGCCTCGAAATCCTGAAGGACGCCTCGGCAACCGCGATTTATGGCTCGCGCGGCGCCAACGGGGTGATACTTATTCAGACTCGGGGCGGGCGCTACAATACCCAGACGCGAGTAGAAGGCAACGTTTACACCACCATGTCGGTGCTGTCGCGCACCATAGACCTGCTCAACGCCTGGGAGTACGCTACCCTAAAAAAGGAGCTGTTTGCCAATAGCGGGTTGCCGCTCAGCCCGCAAGACGCCGCCATGTTTGACTATGTAATAGCCAACAAGTATGAAGGCACCAAGTGGATTGATGAGGTAACTCGTACGGGGCTGTCGCAAAACTACAATGTGGACGTAAGCGGCGGCACCGACCGCCATACCTACGGCGCAGGCGTTACCTACTCAAAGACGCAGGGCGTGCAAAAATACAACGAAATGGACATGATTACCGCCCGCCTCAACAACACCTACAAGCTCAATAGCAGTATTTCGCTTGGGGTGAATCTTATTTACACGCACCGCAAGATGCAGGGCGGCGGCGGCGATGGAAATTACTACGGCGCTATATGGCCGGCCGTAATGCGCGCCGACCCCATTTCGATGGCGTGGGATGAATATACCGGCACGTGGGGCGAGGTGCTCTACAGCGACCCGAGCTATCAGCCCGCCCGACAGGTGTATGAGGGCGCCAACTACGGCTACAACGCCGGCAACATGTTTATTGCCAATACCTCTTTTCAGTGGGATAATATCGGCAGAGTCAAGGGGCTTTCGTTCCGTGCGCAGTACGGCATACGCGCCAACTTTGGCGAAAACCAGAGCTACTCGCCGGTTTACTACGTTGCGGCAAACCAAAATCGCAGCAATAGCAGCCTGAGTGTAGGGCGCAATGAATTTCAGTCGTGGCTCGGCAATGCCTACCTGATGTACAACAAAAAGGTTGATGAGCACAGCGTAGGGTTAACGCTGGGTACCGAATCGCAGGATTTTCGCTTTGTTACGCTGAGCGGTTCGGCGCAGGACGTGCCGGAGGCAGAGAACATGTGGTACATTGACCAGAGCGCTACGGTGTCGTCCAAAACCGCGTCGCACTCCATGCCCTTTTGGAGCCGTATGAGCTCGTTCTTTTTTAGGGGCAACTACACCTACGCCGGCAAATACCTGCTCACCGCTACGGTTCGCGCCGACGGCTCGTCAAAATTCATCGACCACTGGGGCTACTTCCCTTCGTTTTCGTTGGGGTGGAATTTGCACGAGGAGGCGTTTATGAAAACGGAAAGCAACCTCTTCCAGCAGCTCAAGGTACGCGCCGGATGGGGGCTGGTGGGAAACGAAAACTCTGCCGGCTCCAACGACTATATAGCCCTGATGACTACCGGCTACAATGCCGTTATCGGCAACGCCATCCGGCAAGGAGCTATACAGCTGGAGTATGCCAACGAAAACTTGAAGTGGGAAGCCGCCGAGCAGCTTAACTTTGGAGCGGATATCGCCTTGCTGAACTACAAGCTTACCGGTACGGTGGATTACTTTATCCGCACCACCCGCGACATGATTCTGAAAACGCCCATACCGATGTATGCCGGTATGACCCGCCCCAGCACCAACTCCGGCGAAATGCGCAACAACGGGCTGGAGCTTACGCTGCGCTGGGCAGACAAAAGGGGCGATTTTTCTTACTCGGTGGGCGGCAATGCGTCGTTTATCAAAAACGAAGTGCTCGACCTCGGCTCGCCCGACCCGGTGTACGGGATGAATATGGCAAAGGTGGAAATGCCGTTCACGCGCACCGAAGTGGGCAAGGAAATGGCGTACTTCTACGGCTACAAAACCGACGGCATCTTCCAAACGCAGCAGGAAATAGACAGCTATGTTACGTCCGGCGGCACAAAAATTCAGCCCGACGCCCGTCCGGGCGATGTGAAGTACGTAAAATTGGCCGACGACGGGAAAGAGCTTAATGCCGACGACCGCACCTACCTTGGCAGCGGCATGGCAGACGTAACGTGGGGGTTGAGCGGTAATGTGGCCTATAAAGGCTTTGATTTGTCCGTATTTTTGCAATCATCCATAGGCAACGAAATTGCCAATGCCGCCGTGATGGATTTGTATTCCTCGAATTTCGACCAATGGAATATGTCCAAAGAAATGATGAACCGCTGGACAGGCCCCGGCTCTACCAACAAGTACCCGCGCCTGGACGCCAACGACTCCAACCACAACTCCTACTTCTCCGACCGTTACGTGGAAGACGGCTCCTACGTCCGAATCAAAAACGTGCAGCTGGGCTACACGATTCCGCAAAGCATTACGCAGAGAATAAAAATCCAGCGGATACGGCTGTACTCTTCGGTGGATAACCTGTACTGCTTTACCGGCTACAGCGGCTTCGACCCCGAAATGGGCGACTACCTGCGTAGCCCGCTCAACAACGGTATAGACTTGGCGTCGTATCCTCGCCCCCGCACATTTGTGTTCGGGATTAACATAACGCTTTAAACTTTTAAAACATAAATGCAATTATGAAAAAGATTATAACATGTAGAATTACCGTTATTCTGCTGATGCTATTTATGGCTGCAGGATGCAATGATTTCCTTGATGAGGTAACGCCGCAAGGCAAAGAGCCGAGCTCGGCGTACCTGAGCGATGAGGAAAACGCCGAAAAGGCAGTTATCGCCTTATACGAGATGCTGTCGTTTACCTCCGGCGGCGGCCCCGACGGCGTATGGATTGACAACCACTACGAATTTTACTTGGGCAATGTTGCCTCCGACGACGCCGAAAAGGGAAGTAGTCCGTCAGACTATCCCGATTTGCAAATGGTTTGCCAGTACCAGGTCAACACCACTAATACGTTTGTGAGGAATTTCTACATGAACGGCTTTTGGGGCGTTTCGCGCGCCAACTATGTGCTATACAACCTGGAGAATTCGCCTGTCAGCGACAAGGTAAAGCAGCGCATGCAGGGCGAAGCCCATTTTTTCCGCGCCTACTGGTACTTCTACCTGCTGCGGCACTACGGCGGTATGCCCATTTTCCGCGAACCGGTAAAAGCCGAAGACTTTGGGGAGATACCGCGCGCCTCGTTCAGCGAAACGCTCCGGTTTATTGTGGAAGAATTTAAGCTGGCCGCCACCTTGCTGCCGCCCAAGAGCGACTACCTGCCCCAAGATTTGGGGCGCGCCTCCAAAGGCTCGGCGCAGGGCATGCTGGCCCGCGTGATGATATACGCCATAGGCACCGACCCCAGCGCAGCCGGCTACGAGGCTACGTGGCAAAAATTGTTTGACCTGACCACCGAAATCATTCAATCGGGGCAATACCAGCTTGCGCCCAACTTTGCCACCCTGTTTGAGGAAGAAACCGACGGCGGCTACCGCCTCGAATCGCTGTTTGAATACACCGGCAAAGACGGATGGAACAATAGCGGAAAAGTACTTATGGATTGGATGGTGCAAGGCCTCCGCGGCGGCAGCTGGTTTGGCTGGGGATTTAATCAACCCAACCAGGATTTGGTAAATGCCTTTGACCCCTCCGACCCGCGCCTGAGCTGCACGGTGTATGGGCCTACTTTCAACGACGGCATCGTCTATGGCAACGCTAAAGAACCCTATGATAGAGCTAAGGAGATGATGACCGACTACTACAACCGCAAAGTGGCGGTAGCCGGACTAAATGCACTGCTTCAAGGTACATCCAAAGCGTATATCGTTATCCGCTATGCCGACATATTGCTCATGCGCGCTGAAGCCGCCTACTACCTAGGCAATGAAGGCGAAGCGAGGGCGCGGGTAAATGAGATTCGCGCTCGGGCGCGCCAATCGTCCTACTGCAAGGGATACACGGAAGGCAGCCAGGGCTTTGAGGCTAGCCCGGCTACTACGCCGAATGTACCCGACCTCGACGGCACAGTAACCGGCACGGCGCTGCTCGAAGCCATCTGGAACGAGCGCCGCCTCGAGCTGGCCGGCGAAAACTTCCGCACCTACGACCTTATTCGTACCGGGCGGTTGGTTGACCGCGTAGGCAAGGTAAAGGATGATGACCGCGTAAGTAACCCTCCCGGCGGGGAAGCGCGCATAGCCGGCATACGGGATAATATTATCAAGAGTAGCCTGAAGCATACGGTAAGCGTACCCGGCACGTCGCCAGACCGCTATATTCCCGTATTTCCTCTTCCCCAAACGGAGATTACCTACTGGAATATTGACCCTAATCCGGGTAATTAAAATTGTATAATTCGTAATATGAAAGAAATATGAAAAATATGAAAAAGATACAAAAATACCTCCTGTTCATCGTCCTTCTGGGCGGAGCAGCAACGTTCACGGCGGGTTGCAGCGAGGAAAAAGAATTTTCTGCCGACTACGATATTCCATGGCAAGTATCGCGTATTACCAATGTAACGCCGATTGAGGCGGCGCCGGGAGCGAATATTACGCTCACAGGCGAAAATTTGGGTACGGATTTAGTACTTCCGGAGAGCGGATTTTTAGTTGGCACACAAACGTGTACGGTTGTTTCGCAAACAGCCACATCGGTAGTTATTACCGTGCCGGCAAGCGTTACCGAGCCGGTGGATGTTTCGGTGCGCAATTTGCATAACCGCACCTTTGTGTACGAAGCTAAGTTCCGACCTGCGCTGTAAGATGGCGGCGACGCTAGCAAGGGGTTTGCCCCCCTTGCTGGCGTTGTTTACATTTTTTGAGAGCCGCAAATTATGGCTTACAGCATAAACAATTATTACATAAAAAAAATGAAAAAGACAGCCGGTATTTTTTTACTGCTATTTGCCTGCGCTACCGTAAGCAATGCACAACCGCCGTTTGTAGTTCCCACTCGGGAGCCATTGGAGTGTACCGACAGGCAGTGTTTGGTAGCGCTTGTTGACCGCTATTTTACGGCGCTCGTAGCGCACGATCCCGGTCAGCTGCCGTTTGCCATCAATGCGCGATTTGTAGAGAACGTTGATTCCAAACCCATTGGCGAAGGGCTTTGGCAAACGGCATCGGCGGCCCCATCCTCTTTCAAGATTTACGTCCCCGACCCTACAGTTAAGGAGGTCGGTTTTATGGGAATGATGGAAGAAAAAGGCAAGCCCGTAATGATAGCCATTCGTCTTAAAATCAATGATGAAGGCTTTATTAACGAAGTTGAACACGTGGTAGTCAGATATTTGGATAAGCGGAATATGAAAAATCTGCAAACCGTTCGGCCGGGTATTCTTGCCGTCGTTCCGGAAAAGCAGCGCATGAAAAGGTATGAAATGGTGGGTATCGCCTATTCTTACTACGATGCGCTGGTAATGGACAACGGCTACCTGTCGCCAATAGCCGACGACTGCGCTCGCCGCGAAAACGGCTCTCCGGCAAGCAACAGCGGCATCCCCGACAGCGCAACGGACGAGCGGCCCAACTACAGCGCCCTGAAGACCGCGCAGCAGCTGAACACCAACATGATGGACTATATTGATGATATTGACAATGTCAGGGTATTTGCTGTTGATTCGGCAACAGGGCTGGCTATCGGATTTTCGCACTTCCGCCATTCGATGCTGAAAAAAGTTTTCCCGATTTATGGCATGCCCGGTGTTACCACGCGCGAAATGTTGGATATGCCTGCCTTTGACCTGCCCGCCGCGCACGTTTTCAAAATTCGTGGCGGACAGATTCACGAAATCGAAGCGCTGGGCTTTATGGCAGGATATATGTCGCCCACCGGTTGGGAGTAAATAATTTAAATGAAGTATAGCATGAAAAAAATGTTTTTGCCGGTGGTGATGCTCGCTGTTGTTGCAGGAGCTTTTGTAAGCTCCTGTGAGGAACCAAAAAAGTTGCTGCGCGAAGAAGTTGTGGCCGATTTTATGTTTCAATATACCAACCTTACCCCTCAACAGGTAACGGACATAGCTGGAGCAGAGTCGCTTGCCTTTTCAAACAGCGAAAAAAGCCCCGGCTATACGCTCAAGCTCGACGACAGCACGTCGCTGATTGTTCCGGAGGGTACAGCATGTATGCGCTTAAACGATATTACGCTGAATGTCTGGCGCAAAGACAGCAGTACGCTTACTTTCTTTGTCGCCGTTGTTGATGAGCGCACACAGCTCGCCACTGTGTTTGAAGCATGGCTTTGCGGGGAGAACTTTTTTAACCAGACGCTTCCGCCGCGCGAGCTTCAACGCCATATTACCACAGGCTTTATTGCAGGCAGCGATGTTTCCGGGCATCGCCACAAAGCCACAAAGCGGCTGACAGGGAAAGTGATACAGTGGTCTGATGAGCTGACGCTGTTCGGTTCGCATAGCTATTCGGCGTCAGTACCAAAAGGTTCTTTGCAAACGTTTTGCTATCCGGCTGATTACTACGAGCTCGATAGCCGCCACTGGCTTTATTCGCGTGTGGAGGTAGAATTTAGCGGTGAATTTGTGCTTGATGTTATCGACCTTTACGCGCTGAAAAAAATCGGCGTGCGGCTCGGTTTTGATGCGCAGGACAAATTTATCGCTCACCTCTACTCCGACGCCGGAGCCATTCGCGGACAGGTTGCCGCATTTGGTCCGTTTAGCGTTTCCAACCAAAAAATGCTTTCTACAGCCCCGGAATTTATGAGGGTTCCTGTTGAGCTGCCGGTAACCAAAGGGATGCGGTTTCTCTACCGTCCGTTGGATTTGACCAAACCGATGACGCTTGAGGAAGTTAAGGAGGTAGCCCTCAACACAAAGGCATGGAAAGGTGCGTTTGAAACTCCGGGCAAAGAGAAAAAAATGCTGGAACACTCTACCTTGCTTGAAAACAGGATATTTACGCTTACCTTTGACGATAAAACCGCTTGGGAGTACGAAATAGGCAAAGATTTCACCATGCGTTTTCGTGAAGGCGCAGGCGAATGGAAATCGGAGCGGTACGATGCTTTTGAGATGGACGATCAGCTGGTGTTTTTTGCTCACGCCACCGACGGTGATTGCCCGATTGATGGTTTGCAGTATGCTATTGACCTCAAGAACGGACTTGTAACCTGTATTCGTTCAACTTTTGACGATGAAGCAAATCCCCGCGTTCCCCGTCAGCAGTGGCTCTTTGGCGTTATCAACGCTGACGGCATTACGCCCTCAAAGCGCCGCCATCAGTTCACCGATGAGCTGCTTGGACACTCCTACACGTGGGAGTACGGCGATGAGCTTGCTTCGCAGCACTATTACACAAGCACCGAGTCGTTTTCATTTGCTATTTTTCAAAATTCGGAAGTTGGCGTAATGGGCAGCTTCCCCTGTAAATATGTAAAGATCAGGGATGGAGTATATCTTATGTCGTGGATTGAGATGCGCTCGCAGGGGATACAGGGTATTTTGCTTTTCAACACAAAAACTATGCACGACTGCGGCACATGCCACGGCATGACGCACGACCAAACGTTTGAGTTTAATACATTTTGCGCCGAAGCAAGAAGCGCCGGTCAGTATAATTAAAAAAAAATCAAAGGATATGGAAAATAGGGGGTGCTTTTGGCTACGTCGATTTTCAATTCAAATTGTCGCGAGCGTCAGTACAACAGGTTTCTATAACAAATAAACAAACAATTAAGCAATTAAACGAACAAAAAATTAAACAAACAAACAAACAATTAATTAATTAACGACGCACGATTATGAAAAAAATTATTCTTTCTGCAACAGCCGCGCTTTTTAGCGCCGCATTGTGGGCGCAGGCTGCGCAGGGCTGGCAACCAGCCGACCCCGAAGCAACGCCCGAAGCCAAGCAGCTATTTGCCCGCCTGCTAAAGCTACAGGACAAGGGCGTCATGTACGGGCATCAGGACGACCTGATGTGCGGCAACAGCTGGTGGTACACCCCCGGCCGCTCGGATACCAAAGAGGCGGTGGGCGACTATCCGGGCGTGGCGGGTTTTGAGCTCGGCGAGCTCGAGCTCGGCGGCAAACGCTCGCTGGACTCGGTGTCGTTTGCCGAAATAACCGAACAGGTAAAATGGTTTCATGCGCAAAATGGCGTTATCACGATAAGCTGGCATATCGTCAATCCCTTTAGCTCGCAGTGGCCCGGTATTAAAGAGCCCAACGGCGCAGGGTCGGCATGGGAGGTCAATTTCCTCTCGGCCAACGGCGTGAACGCCGTGAAAAGCGTGCTGCCCGGCGGTGCTAACCACGCCATGTTCAGCTCGTGGCTGGAGCGCCTAGCAAAGTATTTCCACTCGTGGCGCGACGATAAGGGTACGCTTATCCCCTTTGTTTTTCGGCCGTATCACGAGCATTCGGGCAGCTTCTTCTGGTGGGGAACAACCCGCTGCTACGACGAAGAGTATGCCGCTCTGTGGCGCTACACGGTAAATTATCTCCGCGCCAGAGGGCTGCACAACATCCTATATGCCTACAATACCGACAAGGTGTATTCGCCGGAAGAGTTCCTGCGAGGCTATCCGGGCGATGAGTATATCGACATGCTATCTATTGATTGGTACGGGCAGGGCGAAGAGTTTAACCGGAATGTGGACAAAGCCCTTGCCTTTACTACCAAGCTGGCGGCGGAAAAAAAGAAGCTCCACGCGTTGAGCGAATGTGGCCCTATCAGCGTGGACTTACAAAAAATTTTGGCAAAGTGTCCATCCTCGTATATCCTTACTTGGCGCCATGCCCCGCCGCGCGGCGGTTTCCGCTTTACGCCCCCCACGGCGGAAGATTTGGCAAATATGCCGCCCGAAGCCCGCGCAGCCTACGAGCAGTGGAGCAAAATGCCCAAGCACGAAGATCTCTTGAAAGAAATGAAGAAAAACCCGCGCTATTTGTTCCTGAAAGATATTCAAAAAATAAAGTAAGTAAACGCTCTTCGTGTACTCTGTGAAGCTTCTTGTATTTTTTTGTGTAATTATGTTTGTTCTAATTATTTACGCATTAAATTAATTGAATAACAACGCTACGTGCAATTTTACGCAAATCAATACAAAAGTCTCACAGGGCGCCGGAGAGAAAATAAATGGTTAAAAAAAAGATGATGGATAAAATTAAAATATTTATTGCATTGACGGCCGCAGGAGGGCTGTTGGCCGGTTGTGATTCGTCGGCGGACTATTCGCGGGGCGTCGGGCTTTACCCCGGCAATCCCGCCGAGAACTTTGCGCCGGAGCTGGTAACAGATAATACATACCGTAATGTGGCCGCGCTAAAGAGCGCTTACCACTCGTCGAGCTACGACTACAACCTGACGGCGCAGCTGGTTACCGACGGTATTATCGCTACCGGTGCGCCGGCTTCTATCCGCGTGTTTACTACCAACGGCGACTTGCAAAAGAACGAGCGGGAGTGGCTCTTTGACGGTAAAAGCGATTCGAAATACATCATCCCGGGAAGCGATATTTTCCTTCAGCTGGACTTGAGCAATATGTCCGTTCCCGCCAGCAGGATTGTGCTGCGCGGAAGCGTGATTGCGGATGAGAAGAAAGCCGGTGGGTATGAAATCACCCTCTACGGCTCGCACGACGGAATAAGCTGGGATGTGCTGAAGCGGGACAAAGGCAGCGGTTATGCCGGTACGGAAAACCCGTTTAGGCGCGGCTTTTTCAGCTTCCCGCCGCCGCCCGCCAACGCCCCGAAACCGGAGCCGGCGCCTTCCCCCGTAATTTTTAGCTACGACTATAAACCCGCGCCGGCCGACGCGCCGACCTTCGGGTTTGGCGGCGACCGCTTTATGATGGCGCGTACGTTGAATATCGAAACGGCGTTGAGCGAACCGACGGCTTATGCGCATTATAAATTCGCGTTCCGGATGCCTGCCGCTACCGAATGGGCATTCACCGAATGGGAGTTTTATAGGGGGAGCGAAGTGCTGTCGGCGTTGCCGTCCTACCATTTTACCAGCGCGTGGCAAAGCGCCACGGCGGGCGAAGAGTGGGTATATCTGGATTTCGGCGCACCCGCTTCGTACGATAAAATCAACCTCCACTGGATAAACAAAGCGGTGGCCGGCAAAGTGCAGGCCTCCGATGACGCCAAATCGTGGACGGACATTGCCGAATTGCCCGGCAGCGCAGGGAAAGAAGACGCCATCTTGCTCGATAAACCGGTAAAAAGCCGCTACCTGCGGTTATTGCTTGCCGAAGCGGAAAACCGGCAGCCCTACATTTTGAGCGAAGTGCAGGTTTACGGCAAGGGCGGGCTTACGCCCCGCGCCCATGCCGCGCTGCCCGCTACCGCCAGCTATTACAACCTGAGCGGCGGCGGCTGGAAGCTGCAACGCGCCTCGTTGGTGGACGCAAGCGGCGAAACGCTTTCCAAACCCGGATACGAGGATGAAGAATGGGTTATGGCCACCGTGCCCGGCACGGTGCTGTCCAGCTTCATCAATATCGGCGCAGTGCCCGACCCGAACTATGCCGACAACCAGCTACAGGCGTCGGAATCCTACTTCCTTTCCGATTTCTGGTACCGCAACGAATTTACGGTGTCGAAGTCGGTAGATTATGCGTTCCTGAATTTTGACGGCATCAACTGGAAAGCCGACGTATTCCTAAACGGGCAACCGGTAGGGCATATCGACGGCGGCTTCATGCGCGGCAGGTTCGACGTGTCAAAAACCCTTGTGAAAGGCAAGAACGCAATTGCCGTGCGGATTATCAAAAATGCGCATCCGGGCGCCATTAAGGAGCAAACGGCATGGAGCACCGACCGAAACGGCGGAATGCCGGGCGCAGACAACCCTACTTTCCACGCCACTATCGGCTGGGACTGGATTCCGACCATTCGCGGGCGCGACATCGGCATCTGGAACGACGTGTTCCTGACGTTTAGCGGCGCGGTAACGATGGAAGACCCGTTTGTACGCACCCAGCTGCCCTTGCCCGACACCACCTACGCCAACGTGATTGTAGAGGTAACGCTCAAAAACCATTCCGCCGAAGCGGTGAACGGAACGCTGAAGGGGTCGTACGGCGAGGCGGCTTTTGAGCAGCCGGTGAGCCTAGAGGCCAACGAAGAAAAGGTGGTACAGCTGGACGCTTTCACCACGCCCGCCCTGCATCTTAAAAATCCAAAGCTTTGGTGGCCAAAAGGTTACGGAGCTCCACACCTCTACGACGTAGCGCTTAGCTTCGACGTCAACGGAAAGGTGTCCGACCGGACCACCTTCAAATCGGGCGTTCGCCAAATGACTTTTGACGAAAACACCTATACGCCCAGCGGCGGCATGTCCTTTGGCTTCTTTGGAGCCGCCGAGCAGCGCCGCTTGAGCTTGTACGTGAACGGCCGCCGCTTGGTGGGCTTTGGCGGCAACTGGGGCTTTGGCGAGTCAAACCTCAGCTATCGCGGGCGGGAATACGATATTGCCGTGAAATACCATGCCGACATGAACTTTACCATGATTCGCAACTGGGTAGGGCAAATAGGCGACGAAGAGTTTTACGAAGCCTGCGACCGGCACGGTATCATGGTATGGCAGGACTTTTGGCTGGCCAACCCGTTGGACGGCCCCGACCCCTACTACGTGGATATGTTCAACGCTACAGCCAGAGATTATGTGAAGCGCATCCGCAACCACCCGTCAATAGGCATTTATGTGGGGCGCAACGAAGGCAACCCGCCGGATGAAATAGACGGCTACCTCCGCGCCATGATACCGCAGGAGCATCCGGGCATTCACTATATCTCCAACTCGGCGATGGGCGTAGTGAGCGGCGGCGGACCTTACAGGGCGCTGCCCCCGAAAGACTACTTCCAGAGCTACGGGCACGACAAGCTCCACAGCGAGCGCGGGATGCCCAACGTGATGAACTACGAAAGCCTCGTACAGGCCTTTGGCGAAGACGGCGTAACGCCGGTGAGCACGATGGAAACGCCCAACAGCCTCTACGGCTTGCACGACTACACGCTGGGCGGGTCGCCCGACGTCTCTTCGGCGCAAGCGGCCAACTCGTTCAACGAAATAATCACATTAGCCTTTGGGCAGCCCAAAGACGCCAAACAGTTTGCAGAATGGGCGCAGTGGATTAACTACAACGGCTACCGCGCCATCTTTGAAGGACGCAGCGAGCACCGCCGAGGCATGCTGCTTTGGATGAGCCACCCCGCATGGCCGTCGATGGTGTGGCAAACCTACGATTACTACTTCGACCCAACGGGCGCGTATTTCGGTTGCAAAAAAGCTTCCGAGCCGATACACATACAGTGGAATCCCCTGCGCGAAGATGTGGAAGTGGTAAACTACCATGCCTTCGACAAACAGGGGCTCACGGCCAAAGCGCAGCTCATCAATCAGGACGGAACGGTGCAGTGGGAAAAGGAAGCGCCGCTCAACATCAAGGAAGACGCTACGGTGGCCTGCTTCCCGCTGGAGTTTCCCGTTACCTTGTCGAACACCTATTTTATTAGGCTCTCGCTGCTCGAAAACGGCAAGGAAATTTCCGGCAACTTCTACTGGCGGGGAAAAGAAGAAGGCAACTACCAATCCTTGCACCAAGTACCCAAAGTGCAGCTGGACGAAAAAACCACCGCCTCAAAAACAGGCAAAACGTGGACCGTAAAAACAACGCTCACGAATAGTACCACCGCGCCCGCCCTGATGGTGCGCCTGCAAGTGAAAGGCAGCAAAACCGGCGAACGTATTTTGCCGGTATTCTACAGCGACAACTACCTCTTTCTGATGCCGGGCGAAGAAAAAACCATCACTATGGAGCTGGCGAATAGCGATACGCGCGGCGAAAAACCCGTAGTAGAAGTAACAGGATTTAATTTGTAAATTTTTTTAATATCATTAGTAAACATGAGAAAGATTTTGTTGATAGTAGCCCTGATGACGGGCGCAATGTTTGCAAAGGCGCAGGATACCCCTTGGTACGTAGATGCGCCATGGGCTTTTCCGGTGAAAAACCCGCAGGCAAAGGTACTGCCGCTTATCAGCGTGCAGGGAAACCAATTCGTAACCCCCGACGGAAAACCCATCCTGTTTCGAGGCATCGCCATTTCCGACCCCGACAAGGTAGAGCGGCAGGGGCACTGGAGCAAGGCGCACTTTGAAAAAGTGAAAGCGCTGGGGGCAAATATTGTCCGCGTACCCATCCACCCGGTGGCGTGGCAGGAACGCACACCGGCAAAATACCTCCAGCTGCTCGACAGCGCCGTAGCGTGGTGCACCGACCTCAAGCTGTATGTGATGCTCGACTGGCACACCATCGGCAACCTCGAAATGGAAATGTTTCAAGACCCAATGTATATTACCACCAAACAGGAGACTTTCGACTTTTGGCGGAAAATAGCGGCGCATTTTGCCGGGCACAATACCGTCGCCTTTTATGAGCTGCTCAACGAGCCAACTACCTACCGCGGGCAGCTGGGCGTATGCTCATGGTCGGACTGGAAAAAGCTGGTGGAAAACATGATTACCATCATCCGCTACTCCGACAAGGAAACCATTCCGCTGGTAGGCGGCTTCGACTGGGCTTACGACCTCACGCCGCTGCGCATTGAGCCGATTAACGCCCCCAACATCGGCTATACCACCCATCCCTACGCCAACAAAAGCCCGCAACCCTGGGCGGCGACATGGGAGGAGAACTTCGGCTTTGCCGCCAACACATGGCCGGTGTTTGCCACCGAATTTAGCCACGACTCGTACGCCATGCCCGAGCTCATTGACCCCGCAAAAGGCTTTGCGCCGGACAACTTCCGCCTCATTGACCCCGAAAAGGGCGCCGTGCCGGGCAACTTCCGCATGCAGCCCCAGCAGCAGATTGACCCCAACGGCGACCATTACGGCAACCAAATCATCGGATACCTCGAAGGCAAAGGCATCAGCTGGTGCGTATGGGTATTTGACCCCGAATGGGGCGGCGCCAAAATCAAATCGTGGAATTATGAATTGACCCCCGGCGCCGAGTTCTTCAGCAAAGCCATGCAGGGAAAGCTGGAGGTACAGAAGAAGAAGAAGTAAGAAATTTTATCTACATTTGTGCTGATTAAATTATAAAAATTATGGCAGTAGTATGACATACAGCTTCAAGTGGGACGCCGAGCCTACCGACGAGCAGCTGGAACAGCTGATGCGCGAGGGAGGCGAGGATGTTTGCGCCCGCGCTGCAAAAGCCGACGAGGTATTTTGGGAAAACTTCCGCAAAGAAAGAGAGCTGGCAAAAGAGTGGACAAAAGCGCGGCAAAATGAATCCTAAACCGTAAGTCCGAATAAAAAATCTATGAACATTTAATAAAAAAATCTATGATATATAAAAAACTTGAATGGATAGCAATGAGTTCCCTTTTGGGAATAGCTGCGGCGTTAGCATTATTTTCCTGCGACAGGGCGGAGGATACCAGCCCCGCTATCACCGAAACAGCGTCCAATGTATGGAAATTCCATGCCGGTACGGACAGCCTGTGGAAAAGCGCCGCATATAGCGATACGGCGTGGCAGGAAGTGGCTACCGACAAGCCGCTTTTCGGCTACAGCCTGAAAACCGAAAAGGGATTGGGGTGGTATCGCAAAACCATCACCCTGTCGGATGATTTTTACAGTGCGGCGGTAAGCAAAGGCGGCGTCATCCTGCGCATAGACAGCTTGGCCGGAGCCGACACGCTTTACGTAAACGGCCACCTATCGGGCTATTTCTCCTTTGCCAAAATAGTCGGCAACAATTTTTTTGGACGGCGGTACTTTGTCCCGTCCGCTTACCTGCACAAAGGCGACAACCTGATAGCCCTGCAATTTTATGACGGTTTTAGCCCCGTTGGCGGCGGCCTGTTGAAAGGAGCTCAGCTGACCCTCTCCACGGCAGAAACGGCCGATAAGCTGGAAATAGACGTGGCGGTAGCCGACTCGGACTATATCTTTATGGCGCCCCATCCGCTGCGCATCACCCCCAGCTTGGCAAACAGCAACCCGTGGGCGGTAGCGGGCGAATGGGTGGTTACCATTACTACCGACGACTACCGCCCGGTGAAGTCGGATACCGTGCCGGTGAAAGTAAAGGCCGGCAAAACCGCTTACGCTACCTTTGAATGGAAAGACCCTGCGCCCGGATTTTACCGCTATACAGTGCAGCTCCTGCGCAACGGAAAGGTGGAAATGGAAAAGAAATTCAACCTAGGCTTTGAGCCCGAAAAAATCAGCTCGCCGATAGACGCACGCGATGATTTTAAGGCATTTTGGGATAACAACCTCAAGGAGCTGGCCAAAGTAAAACCGGAGTACAAGCTTACGCCCAAGCCCGAATTTTCCAACGCCGACTACACGGTGTATCTGGTAGAGATGCGGTCGCTGGGGAATAAAATCGTTCGCGGCTATTACTCCAAGCCCACGCGCGAGGGTAAATTCCCCGTGATTGTGGAGTACATGGGCTACGGCTCCAGCGCCTACCCCCCCAACACGCGGTGGGACGGCTTTGCTTACTACGTGCCGTCCATTCGTGGGCAGGCCCTCAACCGTCTGACGAAAGAAGACGACTTCTGGATTACCATCGGGCTAAAAGATAAAGAAGGCTACTACTATCAGGGCGCGTTTTGCGACGTGGTGCGGGCGATTGACTTTGTATGCAGCCGCCCGGAAGTAGATGCGGAAAAAATTGCCGTGCGCGGCGGCAGCCAGGGCGGCGCATTGTCGTTTGTGGCGGCGGCGTTGGACAGGCGCGTGAAAGTGGCCACGCCAAACGTGCCGTTCCTCTCGGACTACCGCGACTATTTCAAAATTGTGAGCTGGCCGAGAAGCGACTTTGACAGCTATGCCAAAGCGCATCCCGATTTCGACTGGGAGCATGTGTACAGCCTGCTGACCTATTTTGACATTAAAAACCTAGCGCAATGGATCACCTGCCCCTTGTGGATGGCCATCGGCGTGCAGGATGAAACCTGCCCACCGCATATCAATTTTGCCGCCTACAATCAGGTGAAGTCCGAAAAACAGTGGGTAGCCAGCCCCAAAGCCGGACACAATATCCCCGACGCCGCCATTTGGAAACAGGAAAAGGCGTTTATTAAAGAAAAATTAAAATTGAAAAATTGAAAAATCAAAAATATGAATAAGGCTATCTATCTGTTGGGAATTTTTTTTATGGCTGCGCTGCTTTCCTGCTCTCCAAATAAGGACTTCGTGAAGCTGAGCGAAGGACGCTTTGAGATAAACGGAGCGCCGTACTACTACATCGGCACAAACTTTTGGTATGGCGCAATGCTCGGCTCCACGGGGCAAGGAGGCAATCGCGAGCGGTTGCTTAAGGAGCTGGATTTTATGAAAAGCATCGGCATTATCAACCTGCGCGTGCTGGTGGGCGCCGACGGACCCGACGGGCAGCCGTCGAAAGTACGCCCGGCCTTGCAGGTAGCGCCCGGCGTGTACAACGATACCATCTTCGACGGGCTGGATTTCTTCCTCTCCGAATTGGGCAAACGGAAAATGCGCGCCGTGCTGTTCCTCAACAACAGCTGGGATTGGAGCGGCGGATACAGCCAATACCTCGAATGGGCAAACGTTGCGCCCGACACGGTGGGCGTTGTGGGCTGGCAGCGGCTTACAAAACAGATGTCGCAATATGCAGCGTGCGAAGAATGTAAGAAAATGTTTTTCGCCCATGTCGAAACCGTGCTTTCGCGCACCAACCGCTATACGGGCAAGAAATATACCGACGACCCCGCTATTATGGCGTGGCAGGTAGGCAATGAGCCGCGCGCATTCAGCAACGAAGCCAAGCCGGCGTTTGCCCGGTGGCTTAAGGAAACGACGGCGCTCATCCGCTCGCTCGACAAAAACCACCTTATCTCCATTGGCAGCGAAGGGCTGATAGGGTGCGAAAGCGACATGCAGCTCTTTGAGGAAATCCACGCCGACCCGAATGTGGATTACCTCACCATCCATATCTGGCCAAAAAACTGGAGCTGGATTTTTGCCATGAATCCCGATGCGCTAAAGCAGATGATGGAAACCATGAAAAACAGCCCGATGTACGGCGCTCTCCCGCAGAGCGGCGGCGGCGGAGCCCGCCCGTCCGAGCCGGACATTGCCGCCATGAGCAACGTAGCGGGGCAGGTGGACAAGGCTATCGAAAAAACCAAAGAATATATCGACAGCCATGCGCTGGTGGCGGAAAAGCTGCAAAAGCCTTTCGTGATTGAAGAATTTGGCTATCCGCGCGACCACCACCGCTACGATTTGCAGGATTCCGTCAAGGGGCGGGACGCTTACTACCGGTACATATTTTCGCGGCTCGAAGAATCCTATAATGCCAAGGGCTGGCTGGCGGGTTGCAACTTCTGGGCATGGGGCGGCTTTGGCCGGCCAGCGCACCTGTTCTGGCAACCCTGGGACGATTACCTCGGCGACCCCTCGCAGGAAGAGCAGGGGCTGAACGCCGTGTTCGATACGGATTCTACGACCGATTTAATCAAAGAATACGCCGATAGAATCAAGAATTAACAATTTAATTAAAAACAACAAAATGAAGACAACAAAATTAATTTTAACGGCTATGTGCCTCTTCGCAGGCATCATCATTGTCCATGCGCAAAACAACGAGCAGTGGGCGGGGCTGAACTTTTTCGCAAAGGACAACGCGCAGCTGAGGAAAGAAGCAAAACCCATCAAGGCGGCGTTCATGGGCAATTCCATTACGCAGATGTGGGCAGGGATGCGCCCCGATTTCTTCAAGGACAATAGCTACTTGGGGCGCGGTATCGGCGGGCAAACTACCCCGCAGATGCTTTCCCGTTTCCGCGCAGATATTGTGGAGCTAAAGCCGCAGGTGGTGGTCATCAACGGCGGCATTAACGATATTGCGGCCAACAGCGGAACGTACGATTTTGAATTTACGTTCGGCAGCATCCGGTCGATGGCGGAAATTGCCCATGCCAACGGGATAAAAGTAATCCTTACCTCCGTGCTGCCGGCGGCGGAAATTCCGTGGCGCAAGGAAATCCCCGCAGTGCCGGCAAAGATTGACCAGCTGAACGCCGCCATAAAAACCTACTGCGCCGAAAAAGGCTTCACTTATGTGGATTACTATTCGCGATTAGTGAGCAAGGACAGCTCCAAAGGATTGCCCGAGCAATACACGATGGACGGCGTGCACGTAACCGTAGCGGCCTACGAAGTGATGGAGAAAATCGTGAAGCAGGCGATAGAAAGTTTAGTAAAAAAATAGCGGCAATCGGATGAAAAAAATTGTTGACTTTTCTTTCCTGTGCGATGGCGATTACGAAGCCGAAGTATTTTCCGACGGCGTTAATGCCGACAAAGAAGCTACCGACTACAAGCGCGAAATCATCCGCCTTGCGGCAAACGACAAAAAAGGAAATTGTAATGTATCCGGGAGGCGGTTGGGCGGCGCGGATTTATCCCGTAAGTAAATACTAAAATAGTAAGATGGCAAATAGTAAAAAATTTGTTTAATGTATAATATTTAAAATCATGAAAAAGATAAATTTTGTTTTGGCTGTAATTTGTTTGTTCGGCGGCGCTTTGCGGGCTCAGGATACGATAGGCCAACCGCCTCCTCCCATGCCGCAATTTACCCCCGAAATGTTTGAAAACATGCCGCCCTCCGCATTGGTGCAAATGCCGGCAGCCTTTCTTGAACAATTGCCTGCCGAGGTGCGAGAAAGAATGCCCAAAATGAAGTATAAAGGCTTGGCAAAAACCCCGCAAATGGGCTGGAACAGCTGGAATACGTTTGCCACCAACATCAACGAGCAGCTGATAAAAGACATTGCCGACGCCTTTGTAGCGCTTGGCCTCAAGGATGCCGGCTACGAATACATCGTACTCGACGACGGCTGGATGGGCATGCAGCGCGACGCACAGGGGAACTTAACGCCGCACCCCGAAAGATTCCCGAACGGCATAAAAGCCGTAGCCGACTACGTACATTCAAAAGGGTTGAAATTCGGCCTATACAGCTGTGCCGGCTGGAAAACCTGCGCCGGCTACCCCGGCAGCCGGGGGCACGAATACCAGGACGCGCTGAAGTACGCGGAGTGGGATGTGGATTACCTGAAATACGACTGGTGCAACACCGCGCCCCTGCGCAACATGGCCGACAAGGAAGCCTACGCCCGCGAATCGTACATGGTGATGGCGCATGCGCTGGTAGAGGCAAAGCGTCCCGTGCTGTTCAGCATGTGCGAATGGGGCGACAACAATCCCTGGAAATGGGGAGCGTTCGTAGGGCATAGCTGGCGTACTACCGGCGATATTTCCAATTGTTTTGACTGTGTAGAAGATCACGGCACATGGAGCTCGTGGGGCGTGATGCAGATTTTGGATTTACGCAATCAAGACACGCTACGCCGTGCGGCGGGGCCGGGGCATTGGAACGATATGGACATGATGGAAGTGGGCAACAAAGGATTTTCGCACCACGAAAACCAGTCGCACTTTGCGCTGTGGGCTATCCTCAACTCTCCCCTGATTCTCGGCAATGACATTCGCAGCATGACCGAAGAAACACGCACCATCCTGACCAATAAAGATATTATTGCGCTTAATCAGGATACGCTGGGTATTCAGGCGTTCCGCTACAAAACCATAAGCGACAGCGTCGAAATATGGGCAAAACCCCTTGCCGGCGACGAATGGGCGCTGCTTTTCCTCAACCGCTCCAAAGCGCCGGTAACATTTACGTTCGACTGGAACGCGGAGCAGCGCATCGTTGACGATTTCTTCCATAAGGAAATCGTATTCTCAAAAGCGAAAACGTATAAAATAAAAGATCTGTATGCCGGCAAGGAAATCGGCAGCACCAAAAAACCGCTAACGGCAAAGCTGGCGCAGCAACAATCGTTGGTGTTGAGGGTTAAGAAGTAAAGGTCGAGAGTAAAAAAAGATGGATTATGAATGGTGAGCTATTGGCGTCCGTTTCCCGCAGGGAAACCATTTGCAGAACCCCGTGTACGGCGCGGAGCGTTCTCAACACGGGGGAGGGAGCTGCGATATTATAATGATGCGAAAAAAAATAATTTTAGCGCTCGTTGCCCTTTGGGTCACGTGCTCATCGCCGTTGCTGGCGCAGCCCGAGGTGATGGCTTGGGGCAATATAATCGGTATCCGTATAGACGGACAGCTGATTGATTTTGAATCGTCCCTGGCTGTTGCCGGCAAAGATGGAGCAAAAACGGCATTTACCGGAAAAGAGCGCCAAAACCCAATGTACACGCGCGATGGCAAATCCCAAACGGTTGCAACGGCCATTAGCGGGATTCGCTTTACGCAAACAGCGACCGAAAAAGGTAAAGGCATAGCCGATTATTTGGTGGCGCTGAAGACCATATACGGCGTGGAGGCAACAGCCTTTTCGTTCAACGAATCCGATATAGGTATTGACGTATATCATACGCCCGCACAGCATGCCTACCTGATTAAAACCTTAGGCGCATACTTCGCCTCGCGCGGGTTATCGACCAAGCTGCTGCTTGGCGACAATTCGGATGCTACCACGTTCGATTTTATCCTTCCTGCGCTGAATGACCCCGCCACCTATCCGTATATTTATGCCGTTTCGTTTCATTCATGGCGCGGATGCGACGACCATACCCTGAACAATTGGGCATGGGCTGCCCGCCAAATCAATGTTCCGCTTATTATCGGAGAGGGAAGTACGGACGCCGCCGCCCACCGCTATTCGCAGATTTTTGCCGAAGCAACGTTTGCGCTATACGATATCAATCTATATACGCGCATAGCGGCCATCTGTCAGCCGCAGCCTATTTTGCAGCGGCAGCTCACCTCAGACTACTCTATTCTCTGGGGAGACGGGATATATAGCTCCACCGGTCTGCTTCGGCCAACGCAGCGATTTTGGAACTTGAAGCTACGCCCGAACATGCGTTTGCCATGCCGTTTACCAGCTCGCGCAGCGACGTCAATCCGGCAGCTTTTGGCAATATAGCGCAAAAGCGATACGTGGTGCATGCCGTCAATAACGGGGCAGCCCGTTTGTCGGTCATCAAGGGGTTGCCGGTTACAAAAAATACAAAAGTGACGGTTTACGTAACAAACAGCCGGCAGGGTATGGAGGAAGTGAAAAGCTATAAAATAGCAAATAATGGCATAGAAGTCAATTTTCCTGCCGTGAGCTTTGTTTCAGTATTTGTCAATTAAATTAACCTAACATCTCAATTTAAAACGCAGTTGTACAACAATAAATAAAAAAACATGAAAAGAACATTAGCAATATTATTGGCAATGGGAGCAGCTACTTCCGGTTTTGCCGCCGATCCGCAGCTGGGCGTGGCGTCCATAGACGACGTTATCAAGGCGATGACGGTCGAAGAAAAAGTAGATTTGCTGGTAGGCGCCGAGCGGCGCGTAGGGGAGGGGTTTAGCGCTGAGGTTGGCAAGTCCATGAGCTTGGTACCCGGTGCGGCCGGAACCACCCAGCCAATTCCGCGTTTGGGTATTCCGCCTGTCGTATTGGCCGACGGCCCCGCAGGGCTGCGTATTTCACCGATACGCGAAGGAACGGACGAAACGTTTTACTGCACGGCTTTTCCGGTGGCTACCCTGTTGGCCTCCTCGTGGAATACCGAGCTGATAGAAAATATAGGGAAGGCCATCGGCGCCGAAGTGCTGGACTATGGCGTGGACGTGCTGCTGGCTCCCGCGCTGAACCTGCACCGCAACCCATTATGCGGTCGCAATTTTGAGTATTATTCCGAAGACCCGCTATTAGTGGGCAAAATTACGGCGGCAATGGTGCGCGGCGTGCAGTCCAAAGGCGTAGGTACATCCATCAAGCACTTTGCCGCCAACAGCCAGGAAACAAGCCGGGGCGCCAACGATGTGCGCATTACGCAGCGAGCCTTGCGCGAACTTTACTTGAAAGGTTTTGAAATCGCCGTGCGCGAATCCCAACCGTGGACGGTGATGACGTCGTACAACAAAATCAACGGCGTATATACTTCCGAAAGCCGCGAGCTGCTTACCGACATTCTCCGCGACGAGTGGGGCTTTGCAGGCACGGTAATGACCGACTGGAACGGCGGCGTTGACCCGCCCCTGCAAATTCATGCCGGCAACGATTTGCTCATGCCCGGCGCGCTGGCGCAGCGCGACGCTATCCTCGAAGCCGTGAGAATAGGGCAGCTCAGCGAAAAAGACGTGGATACCGACGTCCGCCGGATTCTGGAGCTAGTGCTAAAATCGCCGCGCTTCAGAGGCTACAAGTTTTCCAACAGACCCGATTTGAAAGCCCATGCGGAGCTTACCCGCGCATCGGCTACCGAAGGAATGGTATTGCTCAAAAACAGCGGAAACGTTTTGCCGCTGACGAATAAAAACATTGCCGTATTCGGCATTACTTCCTACGACTTTATTGCGGGCGGCACGGGCAGCGGCGATGTGAACGAAGCCTACACCATTTCGTTGGGCGAAGGGCTGACCGGAGCCGGCTTTGTCAACAACAGAGGCGTGCAGGAGCTCTACGACAGCCACATTGCCGCCGAAAACGAACGTAATAAGCCTGACCCAAACAATCCATGGGCAAGATTTTTCCGTATCCGTCCGAGTGAATTTTTGCCGGAGCCCGCCGTGCTGGAAAAAGCCGCCGCCGAAGCAAGCGTTGCCTTATTGACCATCGGGCGCAACTCCGGCGAGTTTGCAGATCGCAAATTGCCCAATGATTTTGAGCTGTCGGAAGTTGAGCAGCAGCTGATAGCGAACATCTGCAAAGCTTTTCATGCCGCCGGCAAAAAGGTCGTTGTAATCCTGAACATCGGCGGCGTGATTGAAACCGCTTCGTGGAAGGAGCAGCCCGACGCTATTCTACTTGCATGGCAACCCGGACAGGAGGGCGGCAATTCCGTTGCCGACATCCTTAGCGGCAAAGCCAGCCCCTCCGGCAAGCTCCCCATGACTTTCCCCATAAGCTATATGGATATTCCGTCGTCGTCGAATTTCCCCTTCGACGCTCCGCCGCCAGGCCCTACCAGCTTTATGAGCGTGAAACCCGCGTCGGGAGAAGAGAAAGAACCGGTGCGCAACGTAGATTATACGCTTTATGAAGAAGACGTATATGTGGGCTACCGCTATTTCGACGCTTTCGGCAAAGCCACGTCCTATCCTTTTGGCTACGGGCTGTCTTACGCCACCTTTGAGTATGCTCAACCGAAAGTGCAGCAGAGCGGAAACGATTACCTCGTGAGCCTAACGGTAAAAAACACCGGAAAAACGGCTGCCAAAGAAGTAGTGCAGCTATACGTAAGCGCACCAAACGCCCGCCTCTCAAAGGAGCTAAAAGCCTTTGCCAAAACCAAAGCATTGCAGCCGGGCGAAAGCGAAAACATCGCATTAAAGGTGAGCGTAGCAGATTTGGCCTCGTTTGACGAAGCCGCCAGCGCATGGGTAGCCGTTGCCGGCGAATACAAGCTACTCCTTGGCGCCTCTTCGACGGATATAAAAAACACCTTGCGGATAAACGTGGCGCAGCAATTGCAAACAAAGGTGCACAATGTGCTAAAGCCGCATACGGAGATTAAGATTTTGAAGAAATAATTATTTACCTAATGAAAGAATCCATAATGAATTTATTTAGGCAGCGGCAGACCGCAGTAAGCGAAGCATACGAACAGCTGGTTAAGCGAAAGAATAGGCCTGTGCTACCGGGCAACGGTATTTTTGAGCGCTACGAAAACCCTGTGCTGACGCGGGAGCATACGCCCATTTTTTGGCGCTACGATTTGAATCCCGCCACCAACCCCTACTTCATGGAGCGCTTCGGTATCGGCGGCACGTTCAATGCCGGCGCCATCAAATGGGAGGGGAAATACCTGCTGGTAGCCCGCGTGGAAGGCAGCGACCGCAAATCGTTCTTCGCCGTAGCCGAAAGCCCGAACGGTATCGACAGCTTCCGCTTTTGGGACTGCCCCATCGCAATGCCCGAAACGGACGACCCGGCGACCAATATCTACGACATGCGCCTCACCGCCCACGAGGACGGCTGGATTTACGGCGTTTTCTGCGCGGAGCGCAAAGACCCCCGTGCGCCTGCCGGCGACCTTTCGTCGGCCGTGGCGGCGGCAGGGATTGCGCGTACCAAAGATTTGCTCACGTGGGAACGCCTGCCCGACCTGAAGTCCAAAAGCCAGCAGCGCAACGTGGTGCTGCATCCCGAATTTGTGCGCGGCCAATACGCCCTCTACACCCGCCCGCAGGACGGCTTTATTGATGCCGGAAGCGGCGGCGGCATCGGCTGGGCGCTTATCGACGACGTTACCCGCGCCGAAGTGAAGGAGGAAACCATTATCAACTCCCGCTATTACCATACCATAAAAGAAGTGAAGAACGGCGAGGGGCCGCCGCCCATCAAAACGCCCAAAGGGTGGCTGCATCTGGCGCACGGCGTGCGCGGCTGCGCGGCGGGGTTACGGTACGTGTTGTACCTCTACCTGACGGAGCTGGAGCATCCCGAAAAGTTACTTGCCGAGCCGGCCGGCCACCTCATTGCGCCCATCGACGGCGAGCGCTTGGGCGATGTGTCGAACGTGGTGTTTTCCAACGGCTGGATTGCCGACGACGACGGCACGGTGTACCTCTACTACGCCTCCAGCGACACGCGCATGCATGTCGCCGTTTCGTCCATCGACCGCCTGCTGGACTACTGCCTGCACACCGCCCCCGACGGCTACCGCTCCGCCGCCTCCGTCGCTACGCTGACGGAGTTAATTGGGAGAAACAAGCAGTATGAAGAGATTAAGTGATTAAAGGCAAAAGCGCAGGGGCTAATAGAAGAAATAGCGCCGCAAGGTTCATGGTTAAGCCCTGCTCTTGTAGCCACAACGCTGCAATTAGCTGACGAGCAATAACAACTCTTAACATTTATTTCCTATGTCCATCTCCCTTAAAGACAAAATCGGTTACGGCTTCGGCGACATGGCCTCGTCCATGTTCTGGAAAATATTCGGCATGTACTTGCTGTTTTTCTACACCAAAGTCTTTGGTATTTCGCCGGCAGCTGCCGGCACAATGTTTTTGCTCACGCGCATCTGGGATGCCGTGAACGACCCGCTCATGGGCATCATAGCCGATCGCACCCGCTCGCGCTGGGGCAAGTATCGCCCCTACTTGCTGTGGTTTGCCGTGCCGTTTGCGGTGATAGGCGTGATAACGTTCTACACGCCCGACTTGGGCGAAAACGGGCGGCTGGCCTACGCCTACATCACCTACACGCTGATGATGATGGTGTACACGGCGGTGAACGTGCCCTACGCCTCGCTGCTGGGCGTGATGTCGCCGCACCCAAAGGAGCGCAACATTCTTTCGTCGTACCGAATGTTCTTTGCGTTCATCGGGAGCTTCATCACGTTTATGCTGCTACAGCCGCTGGTTGATTTTTTTGCAGGGCTGTTTGATGCGGGCGCGGGCGTCGTTGCCGACGCCACAAGCATCAGCCGTTCGCCGGAGGGCTGGGTGTGCGCCGTGGCGGTGATAGGCGCTATCTGTGCGCTGCTGTTCTTCCTGTGCTTTAAATTTACGCGCGAGCGGGTGAAGCCGGTGAATGAAAACGAAAACACCTCCGTCAAGCAAGACCTGCGCAACCTCGCCCGCAACGCTCCCTGGTGGATTCTCATGGGGTCAGGGCTTGCCGCGCTGCTCTTCAACGCCATTCGCGACAGCGTGGCGCTCTTCTACTTTGCCGACTACATCCATATCAGCTACAAGACGCCCGTGCTGGGCTGGACGATTGCGACCGTTTACCTGCTGGTGGGGCAGGCCGCCAACATGATTGGCGTAGCCCTCGCAGCGCCCCTATCAAACAAATACGGCAAGAAAAAAACGTACATGATAGCTATGAGCGCTGCCGCCGTGCTGAGCGTCTTCTTCTTTTTCCTCGCGCCAGACCAAATTGCGTGGATTATGGCGCTGCAAATCCTCATCTCCATTTGCGCCGGCTACGTGCTGCCGCTGCTGTGGAGCATGTATGCCGATATTGTAGATCACCAGGAGCTGAAAACTAAGCGTCGCGCCACAGGCTTGATATTTTCGTCGTCGTCCATGTCGCAAAAAATGGGTTGGGCGTTTGGCGCTGCCCTGAGCGGATGGATGCTGGCGTGGTTTGGCTACGACCAAATGTCCGCCGTGCAATCCGATACCGCCATCTTTGGCGTTCGCCTCATGCTGAGCTGGCTCCCGGCCATCAGCTGCCTACTCGCAGTGCTGGGCATGATGTTTTATCCGCTTTCGGAAAAACGTGTAAGAGAAATTACAAATGAGCTGGAACAGCTACGGAATCAATCATAAAATGTCAACTTTTGAAAAAGAATTGGAAGGTAACATCCTTTCCTTTTGGCTCAGCCGTATGCAGGATGCCGAGCACGGCGGCTTTTACGGCCGTATTGACGGCAACGGTACGCTGCATCCGCGCGCCAACAAAGGCGCTGTGCTCAACGCCCGCATTCTGTGGACGTTTTCGGCGGCATACCGCCTGCTGCAAAAGCCCGAATATAGGGTCGCCGCGCAGCGCGCCTTCGATTACATAGCCGGCAGCTTCATAGATACGGAATTTGGCGGCGTGTACTGGGAGCTGGACTACCGGGGGCGACCGGTGAACGCCAAAAAGCAAATGTACGCGCAGGGATTTGCCTTGTACGGCTTTTCGGAGTTTTACCGCGCTACCGGAAGCGCAAAGGCGCTGGAGCTGGCCAAAGATTTTTTTTACCTGATAGAAAAGCGCCGCGACAGCAAGTCGGGAGGCTACCTCGAAGCTTATACCCGCGAGTGGAGCGTCATTGACGACGTGCGCCTGAGCAGCAAGGACGCCAACGAAAAAAAATCCATGAACACCCACCTGCACATCCTCGAACCTTACACCAACCTGTGCCGCGTGTGGAGCAACCCCCAGCTGCACGAAGCGCAGCGAAACCTAATAGCGGTGTTCACGGACAAAATACTGAACAAATCCGGACACCTCAGCTTGTTTTTCGACGAAGCATGGAACATCAAGTCGTCCGGAATATCCTACGGGCACGATATTGAGGCGTCGTGGCTGCTGTGGGAAGCGGCGGAGGTTTTGGGCGACCCCGTGCTGAGGGAGCAGCTAAAGCCGATTTCGCTGCAAATAGCCAACGCCGCCGCAGAAGGGCTGCAACCCGACGGCAGCATGATATACGAGCAAGAGGGAAACCACACCGACGGCGACCGCCACTGGTGGGTGCAGGCCGAAACAGTGCTCGGCTTTTTGTATGCCTGCAAAATTTCCGGCAACAGCGCCTACGCAGAAAAAGCTGCCAGAGCATGGCGCTATATTCAGAGCAACATTATTGACAGGGAGGGCGGCGAGTGGCATTGGAGCCGCAAAGCCAACGGCAGCATCAACCATACCAACGACAAGGCCGGGCTATGGAAGTGCCCGTACCACAACGGCCGCATGTGTATGGAAATTATAGAACACTTTAAAAATTTACCGGTTATGAAAAAAACATTTTTTGCTGTAGCAACCGCAGCGCTCTCCGGCTGTGCATCGCAGCCACAGAGCAGCGTTGATAGGCAAGCCGCCGACTTGGTGGCGCAAATGACCCTAGAGGAAAAGATAGGGCAAATGGCGCAAATAAGCATTGATTTGCTGTGCACGGGCGAGGACACGCCCCCCACCAGCACCCTACAGCTGGATATGGATAAGCTGCGCGACGCAGTGGTGAACTACAACGTTGGGTCCATCCTCAACTCGCCCAACACCCGTGCGCGAACTACCGAATGGTGGAACAACGCTATTGCCCAAATGCAGGAGGTGGCAACGAAAGAAACGCGCCTTAAAATACCCATACTGTATGGGCTGGACGAAATACACGGCGCCACATACGTGGCAGGCTCCACCATATTCCCGCAAGAAATTGGCATAGCCGCTACGTGGAATCCTGCGCACGCCAAGCGAATGGGCGAAATAGCGGCCTACGAAACTCGCGCCGCCAACGTGCCATGGAACTTTGCGCCGGTGCTCGATTTGGGCAGCGACCCGCGCTGGCCGCGGCAGTACGAAAATTTCGGCGAAGACCCCTATTTGTCGTCTGTTTTTGCCTACCAGCTGGTAAAGGGCTACGAGGGCGACGATAATAGCGTGGGCAACCCCACAAAGGTGGCCGCCTGCATGAAGCACTTCATCGGCTACTCTGTGCCGGTAAGCGGAAAAGACCGCACCCCCGCCTACATTCCTGCGCACGCGCTGCTCGAATATCACGCGCCACCCTTTCAGGCCGCTATCGACGCGGGCGTGCAAACCGTGATGGTAAACTCGGGTAGCGTCAATAACCAGCCTGTGCATGCCAGCTACGAGCTGCTCACCCGCCTGCTGCGCGAGCAAATGGGCTTCAAGGGAATGGTAGTAACCGATTGGGAGGACGTAAACAACCTCCACCGCCGCGAAAAAATGGCGACCTCCGTAAAGGAGGCCATCAAGGCGAGCATCAACGCCGGCATTGATATGTCGATGATACCTTACGGCTACAAGGAGTTCTGCACCTTGCTCCGGGAGCTGGTAAACGAGGGCGACGTGCCGCTCTCGCGCATCAACGACGCCGCAACGCGCATAGTGGCGCTGAAGCTGAAGCTAAACTTGTTCGGTACGCCCAACACGCTGCGGAGCGACTACCCGGAGTTTCACGCCAAAGCCTTTGAGGAGGCCGCCTACGAAGCTGCCGCCGACGCTATCACCTTGCTAAAAAACGACAGCAACATTTTGCCGCTGAAAAAAGGCGCAAAGATTTTGGTGGCCGGCCCCAACGCCGTCAGCAAGCGGGCGCTCAACGGCGGATGGACGTTCTCGTGGCAGGGCGAAAAGGTAGATGAATTTGGCGACGACTGCCTCACCCTGCTCGAAGCCATACAGCAAAGCTTTGGCAAAGAAAACGTAGCCTACGTGCCGGGCGTAAGCTACACCAGCGCTACCGAATACGCCACCGAGCACAGGGATAGATTTGGTGAAGCCGTAGCAGCGGCAAAAAAGGCCGACTACGTCATTTTGTGCTTGGGCGAAAATTCGTACTGCGAAAAGCCCGGCGACCTGCACGACCTCTACCTGAACGACCTGCAAACCGAGCTGGCACAGGAAATGCTGGCAACGGGGAAAAAGATAGTCGTAGTGCTGTGCGAAGGTCGTCCGCGCGTGATCTCCAAATTTTCGTCAAAGGTGGATGCTATCGTGCAAGCTTACCTTCCCGGCATGTACGGAGCCACAGCGCTTGCCGACGTCCTCGCCGGAAAGGTAAACCCGTCGGGCAGGTTGCCGTACACCTATCCGGCCTTCCCCAACTCTTTGGCGCCCTACTACCACAAGCACAGCGAGGAGCAG
The DNA here is from genome assembly GCA_031290835.1 of Prevotellaceae bacterium. Classification (GTDB taxonomy): domain Bacteria; phylum Bacteroidota; class Bacteroidia; order Bacteroidales; family UBA932; genus JAITMY01. The sequence continues at coordinate 1,186 of JAISLN010000302.1, read as the reverse complement.
AAAAAAAGCGCCGGCGCTTACACCTACGAGGGCGACTTCAACCCCGAATACCCCTTTGGCTTCGGTTTGAGCTACACCACGTTTGAGTATTCCGGCATAGAAATCAGCAAAACGCAGCTGCCGCTTGGCTCCGACGAGGAAGTGGTGATTTCGGTTGACGTGAAAAACACCGGCGCCCGCGAGGGAAAAGAGGTAGTGCAGCTCTACTCAAGCGACCTCTACGCCTCGCTCATCCCTGATGTGCGGCGGCTACGGCGCTTTGAAAAAATTGCCCTGAGCCCGGGCGAAACCAAGACCGTAACATTTCGGCTCACGCTCAACGACCTCGCGTTTGTCAACTTAGAAAACAAGCGCGTGGTAGAACCCGGCGACTTTGAGCTGCAAATAGGCGCCTCGTCGGGTGATATAAGGGAAAAAGTGCTGTTTACGGTGCTGTAAAAAAAATCGGTTCGGCATATACCCAAAAAGAACGAAGCCTGCCGCTTCGTTCTTTTTGGGTATATGCACTCTGCCTCGTGCTTGGCTGCAAGGGGAATAGTATGCCCCGGCGAGCTATCATATCCTACACATTCTACTTAACGCACCGTACCTGCAGCCCGAGGTCCTTGGAGATGTTGCTCTGGTACATGCTACCATTCTCATACGCACCTATGTACGCCTGACTGGCGTCAGGCCCGTATGTACTAAGCGTCCAGTAGTAGGCTTGCGTGCTCTCGCCGAACATGGAATTGCCGGTAGCGTGGCCGCCATAGCCCCACGTGTGGAGCAAATCAGAGTCGGTATTAGCTACGAGGGCTGCAATATCGCCTTGATTGGGCACATGCCACGGCGAGGGGCATAGTGTCGATTTATTGTCGTCCACGTATTTCCAATTGTAGTAGTACCACGTGTTTATTCCCGAGGTATAGCTGCGGCACTGCGGCCCAATGAAATTGCCCACGAAAGTGGTTTGGTTACAGCTGGGGATTTGAATAGCGTCGCTCCATGTTTGGTTGCCGAACGTCCATGTCTGGGTGCTGGCGGCATGAGTGGGCGGCGGCACCGCCTGCGAAACATTAATGATGTGTGCTATTGAGCCGGCAGCAATAGTAACCGTAGCGGTGCGGGTTTCTGTGGTGGCGTTTTCCGTTACATCTACGGTAACCGTGCCGTTGGCTGTGCCGGTGGCGGGCGACGCCGTACACCA
>JAISLN010000301.1 GCA_031290835.1 Prevotellaceae bacterium | reverse complement strand
ATCTTACGCCCGCAGCGGCCATGTAAAAAGCATTAAAATCGACGGGAATCAGGTGGTTGCAAAAGTTTCGGGCAGCCGCCCAACGCCGTATAAGGTAACGATTATCGTGCCGCCATTTTTTGACGACCAAATTGAGCTGCTAATGGCAAAAATTATTGCGCACCCTGCGCTTATATCGAAGCTGCTGAACAGAGAGCTCGATCCTGCCATCTTACGAATTGCCGAAGAGCTGGGGCTGAAAGTATTCCCACGCCAATGGACAGACTTCAAGATGCAATGCTCCTGCCCCGACTGGGCGGTGCCGTGCAAGCACTTGGCGTCGGTCGTCTATGTGCTAAGCCGCGAAATTGACAACAATCCGTTTTTGGTATTCAGCATTCATAACGTGAACCTGCTCGACGAGCTGAAAAAGCGCAACGTTTTTATTCCCGACCAACGGGAAGCGGAAATACCCTTGCTCAAAACGCAGCGGAAACCGCTCCATGAAAAACCGGAAAATATTGCCGAAGATGCTGTCTATGAACGGGTAGATTTCACCCAGCTGCAAAACATTTCGGACGCCCTGATACGGCTGCTGCCCGATGCGCCGCCGTTCTACCCTTTCGGCAACTTCCGCGACAGGTATGCGGAGCACATCACCCGCGTAACCAAAGATGCAGCGCGCATCCTTTCCGGCCGTCTAGACGCCCATGCAATTTTTCCCTCCGCTGCGGACATGCAAAGGATCAGCAACCATACAACGCTGGCGCTGGTTGTCAACGGCGATAACCAAACGAAAATCATCGGCGAGCATCACTCCATATACGATTTAAGCGGCCTAATTGCCGCGCTTTTTGACCTGAACCCCGACCACCTGCCCGATGTACAGCCATCCGTTGCGGCGCTTCACAAAATCCTGCTGGCTTCGCTGCACCTCGCGGCCAACGGAATGATTATTCCGCAAATCGTGCAGCTGGATGGCAAGCAATACATTATCCGCTGGCTTGCCTCCCTGCTGGACAGCCGCGTAAAGGCGCTGGCCGAAAAGCTGGCGGCTATTTTTCCGGCCGGAATACTGCTCACAGAAACAGTAGAACGAAAAAAGGAAAAAATAGTGCCGGTTGAAAACCAAGCTACGGAGCTTTTATCGCTCTTTATCGGCCAAATCGTTGCACATCTGTCCAAATCGGCAAACGACTTGTTTGAGAAGCTGTTTTTCAAAGATGAGGCCTACGCCTTTTCGGCTGTTGGCGAAAAAGCCCTGAACGGCGGAATAAAAGTATGGCTAAACCGCTACTACCTGACGGCCGAAGCGCATAAGCCCGTCGTGACGGTTTCGGAGCTGCCCGGCGAACAATTTGAGGTGCAGGTAAGCGTAGAAGACACGGCAAACGTTGGGCAAATACCTGTCCCGCTGGAAAATATCCTGAAGCAACGGCAGTACGAAAAACAGCGGTACAAAATATTGCAGGGCGTTTCGCTGCTTACGCCTTTCATACGCGGCTTGGACGCGCACATCAACTTAGGCGGAAATACTCCCATTCGCTTCTCCAACAGCGAATTTGCGCCTTTCCTGATGGATATGCTGCCCGCCATCCGCCTGCTCGACATCAAAATCATGCTGCCCAAAGCCTTGCAGGAGCTGCTGCGCCCCAAAGCTTCGGTCAAGCTGAAAAAAAATCAGGACAGCCAAGGGTTTGTTAGGCTGGACGACTTGCTCTCGTTTGATTGGCAAGTGGCTGTGGGAAACCATGTTATTTCGCCCGAAGAGTTTAACAAGCTGCTGAAAAATGCTTCGCGACTTTTCAAATTTAAGGAAAGCTACATCTACGTGAGCGATGCAGACATCGAAAAATTGCACAAAGCGTTTACAAACGCCAAGCCGCTAACGCCCTACCAGCTGCTGCAAACGGCCTTGGCGGAGGAGTACGCCGGAGCGCCGATTTTGCTGACGGATGAGGTACGAGCGCTGATGCGCGAGCTGACCTCCAGCGACGACGTCCCGCTACCGCAAGGGCTGAACGCCCGGCTCCGCCCCTACCAGCAGCGCGGTTTTTCGTGGATGTACCGCAACAGCCGCATCGGCTTCGGCAGCATCATTGCCGACGACATGGGGCTGGGTAAAACCCTACAGGTGATTTCTATCCTGCTAAAGCTCAAAGAAGAAAACGCTATCAACAAAAAGTACAAAGCCCTAGTCGTTGTTCCCACAGGCTTGCTAACCAACTGGCAGGCGGAAATCGCCAAATTCGCGCCCTCGCTTTCATCCCACATCTTTCACGGCACAACGCGCAAGCTGGAGCAACTCGACGCCGATATAATGCTGACCACCTACGGCGTGCTTCGCAGCGACGCCGACCTGCTCAAAAAACAAAAGTGGCAAATTATGATCATTGATGAAGCCCAAAATATTAAAAACCAAGATGCCGCGCAGTCAAAAGCCGTGAAAAGCATCCCGTCGAACATCCGCATCGCCATGAGCGGAACACCGGTCGAAAACAGGCTCACAGAGTTTTGGTCTATCATGGACTACGCCAACAAGGGCTACCTGGGCAACATCAAAACCTTTAAGGACGACTACGCCAACCCCATTCAGGTATTTAACGACGAGCAAGCTTCGGCCAAATTCCGAAAAATTACCGCGCCGTTTATGATGCGCCGCATGAAGTCGGACAAAAGCATCATCTCCGACCTGCCCGACAAAATAGAGCAAAACCAATTTGCCCTGCTTACCAGACAGCAGGCGGCGCTGTACCAGAAAACCATGCAGGCGGCAATGGAAGAAATAGAAGGCTACGAAGGAAATGATAGCCAAACGCTGTTCAAGCGGCAAGGGCTGGTGCTGCAGATGATACTTGCGCTGAAGCAAATTTGCAACCACCCGACGCAATTCCTTAAAAACGGGCTGCTCGACGCTTCGCTGTCCGGCAAAACGGAGCTGCTGCTTGAGCTGCTCGACAGCATTACCCAAAGCGGAGAAAAAGTGCTGATATTTACGCAATTCAAAGAAATGGGCGACTTGCTGAGCCGCTTCATTACCGAACGTTTTGGCGAAAATCCGATGTTCTACCACGGCGGATGCACCGTCAAACAGCGGGAAGATATGGTTGAGCGATTCCGGAACAACCGCGCCGACAAGATGTTCATCCTTTCCCTCCGGGCTGCCGGAACAGGCCTAAACCTGACCGCCGCCTCGCACGTCATTCACTACGACCTCTGGTGGAACCCGGCGGTGGAAAACCAAGCCACCGACCGCGCCTACCGTATCGGACAAAGTAAAAACGTGATGGTACACCGAATGATATGTAAAAACACCTTTGAAGAGCGCATCGACGAAATGATACAGCAAAAAAAGCATCTCGCCGAAATGACCGTTTCTACCGGCGAAAGCTGGGTAGGCAAGCTTAGCAACAAAGAGCTGCGGGAAATATTCGGCTAACCTCAACGTGCCGGCGCAGGCAACCGCCAAGCTGCCCTAAGCTTTGCGCGGAGTATTTGCCTCGAAATGGCCTGCATTAAAGCTAAAAATCATTGAGCAAAAATAATTTTTGGGGAGAAAACGGCTTTTCCTTTGCGGGTTTGCAAAATGTTAGTATCTTTGCAGTCCTCAATTTTTTTGAGGATAATTGTATTGTAACCTATTTTTTACAGCATGTACGCAATTGTAGAAATTGCAGGACAGCAATTTAAAGTTGCAAAAGATCAAACGCTTTTTGTTCACCGTCTTCAGGATGCCGAGGGTGCATCCGTAAGCTTTGAT
>JAISLN010000300.1 GCA_031290835.1 Prevotellaceae bacterium | reverse complement strand
TCGCCAAGGGCGTGCGTTGGGCGCAGCCGGGCAACAAACGGCTTGAAGAAGCCGCTCGAAATTCTGTCGGCAAGCAGCACGCACAGCGCCAAGCCCAGCGCCATGAGCAAAAAGCGTCGCCAGCCCAGCTGCCTGTACATCACAAACAGCATGAGCAGGTAGAGCGGAATCCACGTGCGGGTGGCGCTTGCATGCCACATGAGCGTATCGAAAAACCCGCTGTGCAGGCTATTCAAAAACAAAAACAAATCGGCGTCCCAAGCAGGAAATGTCATAGCAATTTAAATTTTTAGGGGGTTATTTCGGTGTTTAGCATCGGCAACTTAAGTCTTGGCGCAAAGATAGATATTTTGTTGCATTTCCCTTTCAATTTATTTGCATAAAGTTTTTTGAAAGAGATTGCTGAAAATTGCGCCTTTTGAAAATTATCAATCAATCTGATTTATCCTTTCATTCAATTGCTTTACTTTTTTTATTAACTCATTGAATGATAAATAATTTCCGTATATCATAGTATTCTGCATTGCTTCGTAGTCGGCTTTCCAGCTGTTAATAATATTGGGTGGAGGCACTATTTGAATTGTTTTGGGAGAAAGTGTGTTGTAATCAAACTCTTTCAGACCGATAAATATACGGCGATGTTCTACCACAGAAGTATATAATTGTTTATCTTTCAATGCTTTTTCTGCAATAGTAGTATCCATCATTTGTACCAAATCATACAAATGGCGTGACATGCGTTCTATTCTCATTATATTTTGCTGTTTGGCAAATTCTTCGTGCAAAAGGCAAATTTTTTCAATGAAAGTTCGTTGCGGGACAACAACTTGTACTTCAAACGGTTTTTCTGTAAAACTTTCATTCGGAAATGCTTCGTCAATTATAGCTTGAAGCTTAATCGGTTGCAGCGGCTCGCTCATTGAACGTCCAGTAACTTCTACTATCACTTTGCGTTTGATATAGCTTATTTCATCAAATAGCGATTGATACTCTATTTCGATAATTTCAGGGTCGGTAGTTGAAATGGGCGTGATGTTTACATTTACAGAAAATTGATTGGGATTTATATTATTGATTTTTAGCTGTTCGGCTACATCAAATTGCAGCTTGTCCCGGACAAAAGAGCAAGCGGCACGGCGCAATCTATCGCTAATCTGCGTTTTGGAAAGCATACCGGTAAAGCCCAAATATTCACGGCTAACGGCAATATCTACATCTTCCGAAAATCGCTCTATCAAGCCCCAGCATTTACTCAGCGAGGTGCCACCTTTGAAAGACAAGTTACTGGCATAAGCCAACGAAAACAAGGAGCGTAAAACAGCCGTAACCCACCAATCTTTTTCAATGATTTGTGGGGATAGCCCTGTGAAAGCGTAAGTGCGGCGAATAATTTCAAGCCGCTCTTCCGTTGGTAAATATGTAAAATTCATTGAGATAATAATATTTTACGTACCCATAGCGGCATTAGCGGAATATCTTTATTAAGTTCTTTCTGTGAAACATTTGCTAAATGCGATTTGATAATTTCCAGCTGTTGCGGTGTGGCATTCCCCTCGCCAATTTCACGCAAAGCAGCTACAATTAACATAAGTAATTGGGATTTGTACGCCAGATTTCGGGCTTCTGAAGTGTGCTTGAACAAAATTCCCTTGCCTTTGCCAACAACAATTCGACGAGGAGCCCCATCCGTAATAAAAACCACATTGGCAGGCACTTGTGTAGAAAGCCCCAGAGCGTTGAGGGCGTAAATACCGGTCGGTACTATACGCACCTTGTCGCGCTTGGCAATACCGCAGGCGATTTCTTCAACAGTTGGCGGAACAGGCGTGCTGCCATACTTCATATCCTTTTTCGGATAGTAGTAAATGCCGTGCGCAACGCGCATGAGCAAACCGGATTTTTGCAAGCGTTGCAGTGCTTTAAATACAGCCTCACTACTTCCAGAAGAGCAATAATCTCCTGCAAAGATTAATTTTCCTCTTCCTCGTTTCTTAATGCTGATTTTTATCTTATCTTCAACAGATTCCATTCGCTTTTATCTTTTTTTTGTCCAAAATATATGACAAATATTGGACAAAATTCAGCTGCAAATATAGCGTTTTCTGGGGAAATGGGGTTATTCTTTTTCGTTCAGCGTTTTCCAAAGCAAATCCTTCAGCTCCGTAATTCCCGCCTGCGTGAGCGACGAAAAGAACAGGTGCGGCACATCCTTGGGAAGCGTTTTTTTGATGGCGCGCACCAGCTCCTCGTCCAGCATATCGCACTTTGAAACTGCCAGCACGCGCTTTTTGTCCGACATTTCGGGGTTGTAGCGCTGAAGCTCGCGCAGCAGTACGCGGTATTCGGCGGTAACGTCGGGGCTGTCGGAGGGTACCAGAAACAGCAAAACGGAGTTGCGCTCTATATGCCGCAAAAATCTCAACCCCAATCCTCTGCCTTCGCTCGCACCCTCAATTATTCCCGGAATATCGGCCATCACAAACGACTGATAGTCGCGGTACTTCACAATACCCAAGTTTGGCTCAAGCGTGGTGAACGGGTAGTCGGCAATTTTGGGTTTGGCGGCGCTCACCACCGAGAGCAGGGTCGATTTTCCGGCGTTGGGAAAGCCCACCAGGCCAACGTCGGCAAGGATTTTGAGCTCGAGCACAAACCATCCCTCCCGGCAAGGCTCTCCGGGCTGCGCGTAGCGCGGCGTTTGGTTGGTTGCGCTTTTGAAAAAGGCGTTCCCCATACCGCCGCGTCCGCCCTTTACCAGCGTTTTTTCTTCGCCGTGCTCCGTCACTTCAAAGAGCACTTCGCCGGTTTCGGCGTCGCGGGCTATCGTGCCCAGCGGAACGTCCAGCACCGTGTCCTTGCCGTCGGCGCCGGTGCTCAGCGCAGAGCCGCCTTTTCCGCCGTCTTCGGCATGGATATGCTTGCGGTATTTGAGGTGAATGAGCGTCCAGTGCTGCCGGTTGCCGCGCAGGATAACGTGCCCGCCGCGTCCGCCGTTGCCGCCGTCGGGGCCGCCCTTGTCCACAAACTTTTCGCGGTGCAGGTGCATGGCGCCCGCCCCGCCGTTGCCCGAACGGCAAAATATCCTTACGTAATCGACAAAATTTGATGCAGGCACGGGATAAAAAATCAGCTAATTTAGAAAAAAAAGAATTGGCATTGCTAAACAAAACGGCGGCTCAGGCGCAGCTCAGCTGCCTGAACTTTTCGATGGCGGCGCAGAGGTTGAGAAAAATTTCGTCAATGTTGCCCACCCCTTTTGTTGAGAGATGCTTGCCCTGCGCGGCGTAGTACTCAATTAGCGGCGCGGTTTTTTCGTGGTACACCGCTATGCGCTTACGGATTACCTCTTCGTTTTGGTCGTCGGCGCGGCCGGAGCACTTGCCGCGGCACAGCAGTCGGTGCACCAGCTCGTCTTCGGGCGCGCTGAGCGCAATCATGCCGGTAACGTGCAGGCCGTGCTCCGGCAGCATGCCGTCGAGCATTTCCGCCTGCGGTATGGTGCGCGGAAATCCGTCGAAAATGAAGCCTTCGGACGCCTTGTGGGCTTTTATTTTTTCCGCTATCATGGCCACCACCATGCTGTCCGGCACCAGCTGACCGTTGTTTATCAGCTGCTTGGCAATAACTCCGTGCTGAGTGCAGCGGGCAATCTCATCGCGAAGCATATCGCCTGTTGAGAGATGCACAAGATTATACTTTTCTACCAGCTTGGCAGCTTGCGTGCCTTTGCCGGCTCCCGGCGCACCAAACAAAACAATATTCAACATTTACGCAGTAAAGATTTCAGTAGTTTTACAATTTCAATGGCCGCCACTATTTTTGGCGTACCATCGTATAAATATCGGGCAGGTTTCGTCCCAACCCGTTATAATCTAAGCCGTAGCCGACAATAAAGTCGTTTGCTATCTGCATGGCGACGTAGTCAACCGGCAGCGTTTTTTGATATACTTCGGGCTTGAGCAGCATGGCGGCAATTTTTACCGAGCGCGGATTGTGGCGCATGAGCGTTGCCATAAGCGATTCGTAGGTGTTGCCCGTATCAACAATATCTTCCACAACAATTATATCTCGCCCTACCAGCGCATCGCTAATCCCGATAAGCTCGGTAGCCTTGCCGCTGCTGCGCTCGCCGTGGTACGACGCCAGCTTGACGAACGATATTTCGCACGGAAACGCAATACGCTTGACGAGGCCGGCGGCAAACATAAACGACCCGTTGAGCACAGACAAAAACAGCGGCAGGCTATCGCTATCCTTGTAGTCGGCGTTGATTTTGTCCGCAACCGCCTGTATCGCCCTGTCAATTTCCTGCTCCGGGATGCTCATCCGAAACACCCTGTCATGCAGCTGTATTTGCTTCATAGCGAGCCTCCTGTCAGGATAAAGAGGTGAAAATGTGGTAAAAAAAACATAAAAAAATTCGAGCCGACGCTCTATTCGTATGCCAAATTTGCGTAAGTTTGTGCGCCGTAAAAGTCCGGCAAAAGTCCGGCAAAAGTACTACATTTTTCAACAAGAACATCTACTATGTCAGCTAAAGTTAGCGTTATTATGGGCAGCACCTCCGATTTGGCGGCGCTGGAGGAAGCATTTAAATTTCTCAAAGACAACAATATAGATTTTGAGGTGAACGCTCTTTCGGCGCATCGCACCACCGATTTGGTTGTTGACTTGGCGAGGAACGCGCACGCGCGGGGCGTCAAGGTATTCATTGCCGCGGCGGGCGGAGCGGCGCACCTGCCCGGCGTAGTGGCGGCGCTCACTCCGCTGCCGGTGATTGGCGTGCCCATCAAGTCCTCCAACTCCGTTGACGGATGGGATTCCATACTGTCCATTTTGCAAATGCCCGCGGGAGTTCCGGTGGCTACGGTTGCGCTCAACGGAGCCAAAAATGCCGCCATCCTCGCCGCACAAATCATAGGCACGGGCGAGCCCGAAGTGCAGCAACGCTTGCTGAAGTTCAAAGCCGACATGGCAAAAA
>JAISLN010000299.1 GCA_031290835.1 Prevotellaceae bacterium | reverse complement strand
CGCTGCCGTTTCTTTCGGAACGGGCAGCTGTGCACGGGTTTCCGTGCCCTTGATGTAGCGTATTTGGGTAGTTAACCAATAAAAAAAGCATTTTTGATTTCCACAGAACGCTTTTTTTTGTAATTTTACGCCTCACTTTTTATTTAAGCGTTAATAATGGAACAACAGAACAGAGCGAACGAGCTGGACGTGGAGCTGAAAGAAGACATGGCGCTTGGCGCCTACTCCAACCTTGCCATCATCACACATTCCTCTTCGGAATTTATTATTGATTTTGTGTGCATGCTGCCGGCAGTACCCAAAGCGCCGGTGGTAAGCCGGGTCATCCTTACGCCGGAGAACGCCAAGCGGCTGCTGGGCGCCCTGCAGGAAAACGTGATGAAGTACGAAACGGCGCACGGCATCATCAAAGTTGATGGAGGCGGGCTGCCGCCCATCCCCATGAACTTTGGAGGGCACACGGCGCAGGCGTAGGCAAACCCCGTACATGGCTGACAAAATGCGCTACGTATTCGGCTTATCGGCGGCGCTGGCGGTAGCGGCTGCCGCGGCTCCGGCGTTTGCCGCCGACACGCTGTCGGTGGTGGCGGTGGGCGATATTATGCTGGGAACGGCCTACCCCTCCGCCGAGTACCTGCCGCCCAACAACGATTGCTCGCCCTTGCTGGCGCTTGTAAAGCCGCACATTGAGGCCGCCGACGTAGCCTTTGCCAACCTGGAGGGAGCGCTGACCGACAGCCTGAAAAACGTCAAAACGTGCTCCAACCCCAAGTGGTGCTACGCTTTTGCCATGCCCACATCCTACGCGGCGTGCATAGCCGATGCGGGCTTTGACCTAGTAAGCGTTGCCAACAACCACACCGGCGACTTTGGCAGGCAGGGCGAGGCGAGCACCGCAAAAGCGCTGTCGGAAAACGGGATTGCCTTTGCGGGGACGCTTTCCCGCCCTACGGCAACCGTTGTGCGCAAAGGCTTGAAGATAGGCTTCTGCGCGTTTGCCCCCAACGCGGGCATGTGCAGCATCAACAACCTGAGCGCAGCGGCGCGGACGGTACGTGCCCTCGACAGCGTGTGCGATGTGGTTATCGTATCGTTTCACGGCGGCGCCGAAGGGGCAAAAATGGGCCGCGTAACGCGCCAAACCGAAATGTTTGTCGGCGAAAACAGGGGCAACGTTTACGAGTTTGCCCACCGCATGGTGGACGCCGGCGCCGACGTGCTGCTGGGGCATGGCCCCCACGTGCCCCGCGCCGTAGAGCTCTACGGCGGACGATTCATTGCCTACAGCATGGGCAACTTCTGCACCTATAGCCGAATGAACGTGCAGGGCGTAAACGGCTTGGCGCCGATTGTTACGCTAAACGTAGATGGCAAGGGGCGGTTTTTGGATGGCGAAATCATTTCTGCCGTGCAGGTAGAGGGCAAGCCCGTAACGCCGGATAGCGCTCACCGCGCAGCAGCCGAAGTTAGGAGGCTCACCGCCTTAGATTTTCCCCAATCGCCGCTAACCATTGACGAAAAAGGGAAAATGCGGGCGGCAAACAGGCCGCAAAACGGGCAATAGCTCAGCAGCGACTCTAATAATATATAATATTACATCACCATAGATTTACGAATTTTTTATGCAAAATCCATTGAAAATAGTCGTGCTGGCCAAGCAAGTGCCCGACACGCGCAACGTGGGCAAAAATGCCATGAAGGAGGACGGGACGGTCAACCGCGCCGCGCTTCCCGCCATTTTTAACCCCGAAGATTTGAACGCGCTGGAGCAGGCGCTCCGGCTGAAAGACAAGATTGCGGGGAGCGAGGTGTACCTCCTCACCATGGGCCCCGGGCGCGCCGCCGACATTATCCGCGAGGGGCTGTTTCGCGGCGCCGACGGCGGCGTGCTGCTCACCGACCGCAAGTTTGCGGGCGCCGATACGCTGGCTACCTCCTACGCCCTGTCGCGCGCGCTCAACAGGCTAAAGCCCGACCTCATCATTGCCGGACGGCAGGCTATCGACGGCGACACCGCGCAGGTGGGGCCGCAGGTGGCCGAAAAAATGGGATGGGCGCAGATTACCTACGCCGAAGAAATTGTTGCGTGCAGCGGCTCGGAAATTGTGGTAAAGCGCCGCCTAGAGCACGGCGTGGAAACGGTGAGCAGCACGCTGCCCGTAGTGGTAACCGTGCACGGCTCGGCGGCGGAGTGCCGCCCGCGCAACGCAAAAAACCTCATGAAGTACAAGCACGCCCGCACCGCCACCGAGCTGCAGGAGCATCCCGAAGACGCCCACGCGCAGGCGCTGAAGGACAAGGATTACCTGCGCATCACGGAGTGGGGCGTTGCCGACGTGGGCGGCGACGAGCAGCAGCTTGGCCTGTCCGGCTCCCCCACCAAGGTGAAAAAAATCGAAAACATTGTCTTTGCCGCCAAGGAGGTCAAGCGCCTTTCCTCCTCCGACAAGGATATCGACGAGCTGATGAAGGAGCTTATTGCAAATCATACGATAGGGTAAGGAGGTAAGAATTGTAGGAGTATAGGAGTTTAGAATTGTAGAAGGTTAGGAGTTTTAGAATTAAAAATTATAGGAGTAAAAGGTTATGGACAAAACGAAGTCATTTGAGGAGCTGATTGTATGGCAAAAGTCTTATGCCTTTACTTTATCCATTTATCAATATACCAAGAATTTTCCGAAAGAAGAGCGGTACGGTGTCACCTCTCAGCTGCGCAGGGCTGTTGCCTCTGTAACGGCAAATATCACGGAGGGCTATAAACGGTTGGGTAAAAAAGACAAGCTGAAGTTTCTCAACTTTGCCGAAGCGTCGTTAGGCGAGTGCCAATTTTTTATCATGCTGTCCTTTGATTTAATGTATTTGGATAATGCGGCAAAAACCGATTTAGACAACCGCTCCGAAGAAGTCGGGCGGCTGTTAACCGCTTACTGCAAAGCAATACGCAACAACAATACTCCGCCCCCAACTATAGATGCCCAAGGCTAAGGTATTTAAACATTTATCCAAGCATTCTAAATTATTCTATATTCTAAAATTCTATATTCTAAACTCCCCCCCAAAAACAACTAATTATTTTTATGAGCAACATTTTTGTATATTGTGAAGTAGAGAACGGCAAAATTGCCGATGTGAGCCTTGAGCTCCTTACCAAGGGGCGCAGCCTTGCGCAGCAGCTGGGCTGCAAGCTGGAGGCGTTGCTTCTTGGGCATGAGCTTGCGGCGCTTGCGCAGCAGCCGTTCCTGTACGGCGCCGACGTGGTGCACCTTGCCGACGACAAGCGGCTCTACCCTTACCTCACCCTGCCCCACGCGGCCATCGTCAACGCGCTCATCAGGCAGGAGCAGCCGCAGATAGCGCTCATGGGCGCCACAACCATTGGCCGCGACCTGGGGCCTCGCGTGTCGAGCGCCCTCCACAGCGGGCTAACCGCCGACTGCACAAGCCTCGAAGTGGGCGACCACACGGAAAACAAAACGGGTAAGGTGTACAAAAACCTGCTCTACCAAATCCGTCCGGCCTTTGGCGGCAACATCATTGCCACCATCATCAACCCCGAATGCCGCCCTCAAATGGCAACGGTGCGCGAAGGCGTGATGAAGAAAGAGCCGCTGCCCGCCCCCAAAAACGGCGAAGTCAAAAAGGTGGACGTGAGCAAAATCCTGAGCGACGCCCACTTTGTGGTGAAAATCATTGACCGCCAAATGGAGGAGCGCAAGATAGACGTCAAGAGCGCGGGCATTATCGTGTCGGGGGGATACGGCGTGGGGAGCCGGGAGAATTTTCAGCTCCTGCACGAGCTGGCGGCAGTGCTTGGCGGCGAGGTAGGCGCCTCGCGCGCCGCCGTTGACGCCGGATTTACCGAGCATGCGCGGCAGGTGGGGCAAACGGGCGTAACCGTTCGGCCCAAGCTGTACATCGCCTGCGGAATATCGGGGCAAATACAGCACACCGCCGGCATGGACCAGTCGGCAATGGTCATCTCCATCAACACCGACGCCAACGCCCCCATCAACCAAGTTGCCGACTACGCCATCACCGGCGACGTATGCGAGGTGGTGGGTAAAATGGTGAAGTACTACAAGCAAAACTCAAAGTAAGCGGAAGGGCAGGGTTGAAAGACTGTTGAGCTGCTACGCAGCTCTAAGAGAGGTAGGGGCTTTTCACCCCGTGCTGCGCCTGCGGCTTGCACGGGGTTATCCACATTAAAGTCCTTCGGACTTTTTTATCGCGAAAAAGAGCAAATTAGACAAATTATAACGATACTTGTAGCTTAAGATGATATAAGCTCTAACTGTGCGGAGTATATGTAACGCCGGAAGGCGTTCAATATGGATAACCCCGTGCAAGTGAAGCGTAGCGAAACACAGCACGGGGTAAAAGCAACTTCTTTCGTCTTTGGAACTACGTAGTAGTTCAACAAAAATACATACATTTGCAAAAGCATTTTGGTCATGTCGGCTTACCGTCAAATACTATATCACATTATTTTTCGTACCAAGTATAGCGAAAAATCTATTCAGCAGGAATGCTCCACCGATTTATATAAATATATTTGGGGAATTATTAAAAATAAAAAGTGCGTATTGTTTCGAATTAACGGAATGGAAAATCACATCCACATACTCTCGGACTTACATCCATCCGTTGCATTAGCCGATTACGTCAAGGATATAAAAGTGTCTTCCGCTAAATGGATGAAAGAATCGGGTTATTTCCCTGATTTCAAAGGTTGGGGAGTAAAATATTGTGCATTGACCTATTCCTACAAAGAAAGGGATATTATTATACAGTATATCAAAAATCAACGCGAGCATCATAAAAAAGAAAATTTTCAGGATGAAATAAAACGGTTATTTGAAGAACATAGTATCAATATGGATGAAAAATGGTTTTGGGCAGACGAGTAAGTTGAACTTCTACGGCATTCAAAGGATAAAAATAGCCACCTCTTTATTTTGTATTTAAATAAAAAAAAACACAATAAGCAACATGAACTTTTACACAGACAACAAAGACCTCAAGTTCCACCTGCACCACCCGCTGATGCGCAAGATTGTGGAGCTCAAAGAAAAAGGATTTGCCGACAAAGGCAAGTACGACTACGCGCCGCTGGACGCTGACGATGCGCTGGACAGCTACGACAAAACCCTCGAAATTGTGGGCGATATTTGCGGCAACATTCTTGCCGCCAACGCCGAAAGCGTTGACCACGAAGGACCGCAGGTCGTTGACGGCCGCGTGAAGTACGCCGCCGGAACGCAGGCCAACCACGACGCGCTGACGCAAGCCGGCGTGTACGGCATGTCGCTGCCGCGCGAGTACGGCGGGCTCAACCTCAGCATGGTGCCCTACGTGATGTCCGCAGAAGTTGTTGCGCGCGCCGACGCCGGATTTGCCAACATTTGGGGGTTGCAGGACTGCGCCGAAACCATCCACGAGTTCGCCTCAAAGGAGATAAAAGACGAATTTTTGCCGCGCATCAACAAGGGCGCCACCTGCTCCATGGACCTGACCGAACCCGACGCCGGCAGCGACCTGCAGGCGGTAACGCTCAAGGCTACGTGGGACGAAAGCTCGCAGCGCTGGCTGCTCAACGGCGTCAAGCGATTCATCACCAACGGCGACGCCGATATTAAGCTGGTGCTGGCGCGTAGCGAAGAGGGTACGACCGACGGGCGCGGCCTGTCGTACTTTGTTTACGACAAAAATGACGGCGGCGTGCGCGTGCGCCGCATCGAAAACAAGCTGGGCATAAAGGGCTCGCCCACCTGCGAGCTGGTGTTTACCAACGCCCCCTCGAAGATAGTTGGCGATAGGCGGCTGGGGCTTATTCGCTACGTGATGTCGCTCATGAACGGAGCGCGCCTCGGCGTTGGCGCGCAGAGCGTGGGGATATGCGAAATGGCCTACCGCGAAGCGCTCAAGTACGCCAACGAGCGCGTACAGTTCGGCAAGGCCATTATTCAGTTCCCGGCGGTGTTTGAAATGCTCACCCAAATGAAAGCCAAGCTGCAAGCCGCGCGCACGCTGCTCTACGAAACGTCGCGCTTTGTTGACGTTTACAAGGCGTACAACCTCCTTGCCGAAGACCGCAAGCTCACGCCGGAGGAGCGCAGCGAGCAGAAAGCATACCAAAAGTTGGCTGATTTTTACACGCCGCTCACCAAACTTTTTGCTAGCGAGTACAGCAATCAGCTTACGTACGACGCCATTCAGATTCACGGCGGCAGCGGCTTTATGAAGGATTACCCCATTGAGCGCGCCTACCGCGACGCCCGCATTACCACCATCTACGAGGGCACTTCGCAGCTGCAGGTGGTGGCCGCCATACGAGGCGTAACAACGGGCACAGCGCTTGCGCAAATGCGCAAGTACGCGGCAGAGTACGTAAAGCCGGAGCACGAGCATTTGCAACGGTTGCTGGAGGAAATGACAACGATTTACGTTACCACGCTGGAGAAAGTCGCGGCGTTCACCGAGCCGGAGTACGTTGATTTTCACTCCCGCGGGGTGGTAGAAATGGCGGGGCACATCATCATGGGCTACCTGCTCCTGCTGGACGCTCAGCGCGACGACGAGTACAGCCGCTCCGCCGAGGTTTTCATCAAGAGAGCCAAATCGTGGAACGCCGAGCACGCCTCGTACATCGCCGACTTCAAGCAAGGAGACTTGGCGGCCTACAAGGCGGTGCTGGAGGATAAG
>JAISLN010000298.1 GCA_031290835.1 Prevotellaceae bacterium | reverse complement strand
GATGAATAATTTTTTGCAAATACACCCTGCCGATAACGTTGCGGTGGCGCTTGCGGCGCTGCCTGCGGGCAGCCGGCTTACGGTAAACGGCGCAAGCGTTACGCTTAAATCGGATATTCCGCAGGGGCATAAGTTCGCGCTCACATCGCTGCAAGTCGGCGACAACGTTATCAAGTACGGTTACGCCATCGGGCACGCCACCGCCACCATTGCGCAGGGCGATTTGGTGAACGAAAAAACCATAAAAACCAACCTCGAAGGGCTGCTTGAGTACAGGTATTCGCCGGTGAACGCCAAGCTCAACATTGCCAACCGCAGCATGACGTTCAAAGGCTACCGGCGCAAAAACGGCGAAGTGGGCATTCGCAACGAGCTGTGGATTGTCCCCACGGTGGGCTGCGTGAACGGCGCCGCCAATCAGCTGGCGGCTATGCTCAACGCCGAAGTCCCCCAAAGCAAGCTGGACGCCATTGCTGCGTACAACCACAGCTACGGCTGCTCGCAGCTGGGCGACGACCACGAAAATACGCGCAAAATTTTGCGAAACATTGTGCTGCACCCCAACGCCGGCGCCGTGCTGGTGATAGGATTGGGCTGCGAAAACAACCAACCGGAGGCTTTTCGCTCCTTTTTGGGCGATTACGATACGGAGCGCATTCTCTTCCTTGAGGCGCAGAAGGTTGAGGATGAGCTGGAGGAGGGGATGAAGCTGCTGCGCGAGCTGTACGCAAAGGCTTCGGCAGATGTGCGCACCGACGCGCCGCTATCGGAGCTGCGCGTGGGGCTTAAGTGCGGCGGCTCCGACGGGTTGTCGGGCATCACCGCCAACCCCTTGCTGGGCTTGTTCTCCGACTTCTTAGTAGCGCAAGGCGGGACTACGGTGCTCACCGAAGTCCCCGAAATGTTTGGCGCCGAAACCATCCTGATGAACCGCTGCTGTAGCGCCGAAGTTTTCGACAAAACGGTGCACCTGATTAACGACTTCAAGGAGTACTTTGTGAAAAACAGCCAACCGATATACGAAAATCCTTCGCCCGGCAACAAGGCAGGCGGCATTTCGACCCTTGAGGAAAAATCGCTGGGGTGCACGCAAAAATCCGGCAGCTCGGAGGTAAAAGATGTGCTGATGTACGGCGAAAGGATTAAGCAAAAAGGGCTCAACCTGCTGAGCGCACCCGGCAACGACCTTGTGGCGGCAACGGCGCTGGGGGCGTCGGGATGCCAAATGGTGCTGTTCACCACCGGACGGGGAACTCCCTTTGGCAGCTTTGTACCAACCGTAAAAATATCAACCAACACTCCCCTCTTCCGCAGCAAGCCCGGCTGGATTGACTTCAACGCCGGAAGCATTGTAGAAAACGAGGCGATGGACGCCGCCGCCGAACGCCTGATAGCCTACCTGATAGGCGTAGCCAACGGCGAAAAGGTGAATACCGAAAAGAAAAATTTCAGAGAAATTGCGATATTCAAGACAGGAGTAACGTTGTAATTAAGAATCAATAATAAAAGAGGTTGAGGGCGGTTATGTGAAATGGGGTTGCATGTATGTTGGAATTTTTTACGTACATTTGTCCCTCTAAGTAAAAAAAATTGAAGAAACAGCTATGACATACGGTTTACTAAAAGGCAAACGCGGTATTATTTTTGGAGCGCTCAACGAAAAATCCATTGCATGGAAAGTGGCGGAGCGCGCCTGCGAAGAAGGGGCACAGGTGGTGCTTACCAACACCCCCGTATCCATACGGTTGGGTAACATTAGCGAGCTGGCAAAAAAGCTCAGCACGGTGGTCATCCCTGCCGATGCAACCAAGGTGGAAGACCTGACAAATCTGGTGCAAAAAGGCATGGAGCACCTCGGCGGGCAGTTCGACTTTGTGCTGCACTCCATCGGCATGTCGCCCAACGTGCGCAAGGGCAGGACGTATGACGACCTCGACTACGCCTACCTGCAGCAAACGCTGGATATTTCCGCCATCTCGTTCCACAAGCTGCTTCAGGTGTGCCGCAAGGTCGACGCCATTAGCGACTGGGGGTCGGTGGTAGCGCTGTCGTACATTGCGGCGCAGCGCACGCTGTACGGCTACAACGATATGGCCGACGCCAAGGCCATGCTCGAATCCATTGCCCGCAGCTTTGGCTACATTTACGGGCGCGAAAAGAAAATCCGCATCAACACGGTTTCGCAATCGCCCACGCTGACCACTGCCGGCAGCGGCATCATGGGCTTTGACAACCTCGTGGACTTTGCCGACCGCATGTCGCCGCTCGGCAACGCCGACGCCACAGACTGCGCCAACTACGTCATCACGCTATTCTCCGACCTGACCCGCAAGGTAACCATGCAAAACCTCTTTCACGACGGCGGATACGCAAGCATGGGCATGAGCTTCCGAGCCATGAAGGTGTACAACGAAGGGCTGGAGTACAGGGATGTAAAGGAGGATAAGACGCGGCAATAGCAAAATCTCTAACGCAAAATAAATCTCTAATATAAAATAAAAGGGAGGGTAACATGAAGATAAAATGGATTGCCGCTCTTTCTTTAATTCTAAGCAAGACTTTGACGTGTTGCGGGATGGTCTTAGCGAATGAGCAAAGAATTGGGTTGAGTGATATAAATAGCATCGCTATTTCATATCAGGGGGAAAGCATTACGCTACATAAAAGTAATACGGACTCGCTCATTATAAAGGAATACATGAAATGGGATAATAGTGATTACTATGCTCGCGTAGCAAAAGATGGAAGCAAATTAACCATTATGCAAGGAGAACGCCCGTTCCTAAAGTATATTTGGATGTGGCGCGCTCGTGTTGAAGTTTATATCCCCACGCTGAATACAAAGACTATAACCGTAAAAACAACGAGTGGTAGCATTGTAGCCGATGATGAATATACGTGCTCTCACGTAAGCATGGAAAGCTCAAGTGGCAGTATTTCGATTAATACAATAGCGGCAACAACGGCAAGCATAAAGGCGACAAGCGGCAGCATTAACAGTAAAAAAATAGTGGGAGATGCTGTGATACAAACAAGTAGCGGAATTATAAGCTGTGATATTGTTGACGGTAATGCTTCTGCCAAATCGTCAAGCGGTAGCATTCGTTTCGAAACAGTGGCAGGAGCTGCAAATATTCGTACAAGTAGCGGCAGCATTAGTCTTGGAGCTGTAGGCGGCAATGTTTCCGCTGAAGCGTCAAGTGGGAGTATTGAGCTGAAAAAGGGAAATGGAAACATCCGCGTAAAAACATCAAGCGGACGTATTGATTGCGCTGCGAGCGAAAATGCTGAAGATATATCGCTTACATCATCAAGTGGAAGTATTTACCTGAATATCCCCCGGAAATCCCAATTTAATTTTACGTCAAAAACAACAAGCGGTCATCTATCTACTCCATTCTCCGATAAATTATTTAGCCCGGTTACTGATAACAATGTAACTCAAGGTGCTATTGGAGGTGATAATCCGAAAAATAATGTAAATATAAGAACCACATCAGGCTCAATAAAGGTAAAATGGATAGAATCCGGCTATGAGAAATAGGAAAGATAGCGACATGGGCGATGTGGGAATTATTAAGAAAATTGACGATATACCGGCGCTAAAGGACAAACTCGTTGGGGCATTTGACGCCAAAGCCAACGACCATAAAGCGATTTCTCGCTACAGCTTGCTGCTGGCAGCACACGTTTTAGATTTGACCGGCGTACAAAGGGACAATGCTATTGAGGAGTGTTTTGCCGTAAGCGAAAAGTGGCAGGAGGGTAAGGTGAAGTTTCAGGAGGCACGGAACGTGGCTTTTAAGCTGCACCGATTAGCCCGCGAGGAGGCAGACCCTGTAAAAGTGAAGGTTTTAAGGCTTATGGGTCAGGTAGCCGCCACTCCCCACGTGAAAAGGCACGCCCTAATCGCCTCAGACTACGCAATTAAGATAATCAACCTGCTGCATCCCAAGAATTTTGATGAAGTACGAAAAGAGCGGGAAGTACAGCTTGCGCTGATGGAAAGCGCCTAACCCGCTTTTGGTATCCAATTGCGTCCGCAGTGCGGACGCAATTTAATTGGATGCAGTATTGTCTTCTAATTCAAATAGATAAGAGCGATAAGCGGGAATATTATGAGTATGAAGCCCTCAATAACGGATGGACAGGGAGAGAATTTTACTTGCCGTCGGAGAAACAGCTGCTGCTGGAGCTGAAAAAAGAATTGAATAAAAATCACCCCGTAAATTAACTATTAATCACCAAATTGCTATGAAAAAAGCATGTTGCTTCTTGGCTGTTACCCTCTTGGCTTCGGCAGCTGCGCTATCGCAGCCGAGAAAAATCTACCAAAACGGATGGATTGACTTTAACAAAAACGGCGTAAAGGATACCTACGAGGATCCGAAAGCCGACGTTGACGCCCGCATCAACGACCTGCTGCGCCAAATGACGCTGGAGGAGAAAACGGCGCAAATGGCTACGCTGTACGGCTCGGGGCGCGTTCTGAAGGATGCTCTGCCTACGCCGGAGTGGAAAAATGAGGTGTGGAAAGACGGCATCGGAAACATCGACGAGGAGCACAACGGGCTTGGCTCGTTCAAAAGCAAGTACGCCTACCCTTTTGCCGCTCACGTGCGGGCTATTCACGAAATACAGCGGTGGTTTGTGGAGGAAACGCGGCTGGGCGTCCCCGTGGACTTTACCAACGAAGGAATACGCGGGCTAAACCACTATCAGGCCACCCTCTTTCCGGCGCAGAGCGGGCAAGGCGCCACATGGAACAAAGACCTGATAAGCCAAATCGCCAAGGTTACGGCGGTGGAGGCGCGGGCGCTCGGCTACACGAACATCTACTCCCCCATCCTCGACATTGCCCAAGACCCGCGCTGGGGACGGGTGGTAGAGTGCTACGGCGAAGATCCGTACCTCGTGGGGCAGCTGGGCAAGCGTATGGTTGAAGGCCTGCAGGCGCTCCGCGTTGTATCTACCCCGAAGCACTTTGCCGTGTACAGCATCCCCGTAGGCGGGCGCGACGGGGATACCCGCACCGACCCGCACGTGGCGCCGCGCGAAATGCGGACGCTCTACCTCGACCCCTTCCGCGTAGCGTTCACCGAGGCGCGCGCGCTGGGCGTGATGAGCTCGTACAACGACTACGACGGCGTGCCCATTAGCGGAAGCTACCGCTTTTTGACCGAAATACTGCGAAACGAGTGGAAATTCAAGGGATACGTGGTGTCCGACAGCCACGCGGTGGAGTACCTGTCCGACAAGCACAAGGTGGCTAAGGATGAGATAGACGCCGCCGCACAAGCGGTCAACGCCGGGCTGAACATCCGGACAAACTTTACGCCGCCGCAGGACTTTATCCTTCCCCTTCGCGAGGCGGTGCGGCAGGGCAAGGTGTCGATGGCAACCATCGACGCCCGCGTGCGCGACATCCTGTACGTGAAGTTCTGGCTGGGCTTGTTCGATAACCCATACGTCGGCAGCGAAAAAGAGGTGGAGAAAATGGTGGCAACCCCCGAGCACAAAAAAGTGGCGCTGGAGGCTGCGCGTCAATCCGTTGTGCTGCTCAAGAACGATAGCGCAATGCTCCCCCTGAGCAAAAATCTCACCAAAATAGCGGTAGTAGGCCCCAACGCCGACGAGCGCGACAACTTTGTATGCCGCTACGGCCCCGCCAACCCAAAGATAGTAACCGTGCGGGAAGGCCTGCAGGCGCTGCTGCCCAACGCCCAAATTAGCTACGAAAAGGGCTGTGAAATTGTGGACAGCCGTTTCCCCGAAAGCGAAATCCTCCCCGAGCCGCTCACCCCCGACGAACAGCAACAGATAGACCGCGCAGTAAAGATCGCGCGGGAGGCGGAGGTGGCCATCGTGGTGCTCGGCGGGTCGGAGAAGACCGTTCGCGAGTCGTTTTCGCGCTCAAGCCTCGACCTTGCCGGCCATCAGCTGGCGCTGCTACAGGCCGTTTACGCTACGGGAACGCCGGTAGCGCTGGTGCTGATAGACGGGCGCGCCGTTTCCATCAGCTGGGCAAACAAGTATGTTCGGGGCATTGTTCAGGCGTCGTTTCCCGGCGAGTTTACGGGGACAGCCATTGCAGAGGCGCTCTTTGGCGACTACAACCCCGGCGGCAAGCTGGCGGTGACCTACCCCAAGTCGGTGGGGCAAATTCCCTTTGCGTTCCCCTTCAAGCCCGGCTCCGACAGCAAAGGCGGAGTGCGCGTGTGGGGAGCGCTCTACCCGTTTGGGCACGGGCTTAGCTACACCACGTTTGCCTACTCCGACCTGAGCATCACGCCGACAAAAATCGGTGCGCTGGCTACGGTTGACGTATCGTTCAAAGTTACCAACACCGGACAACTCGCCGGCGACGAGGTAGCGCAGCTCTACCTGAGCGACGAAGTAAGCAGCGTTACCACCTACACGCAGGTGCTGCGCGGCTTTGAGCGCATCCACCTGAAGCCGGGCGAGGTAAAGGAGCTGCGATTTACCCTCACGCACCAAGATTTGGGAATATGGGACAGGCACAACGAGTTTGTTGTTGAGCCGGGCTTCTTTACGGTGAGCGTCGGCGCCTCGTCAAAGGATATACGGCTGAAGGGAAGGTTTGAGGTGAGCGCCGACGCAGCCAACATGTAAAATTGGGCTGCATGAAACAAGGCTAAATATTTTGGCTTGTCTGAAATATTTGATGCTTTACGGCAATTTATTAAAAAAAAATAAAAAATGTCATGAAAACAATTGTCATAGGGCTGCTCACAGCCTTATCCTGCATCTCCGTGTGCGCACAAAGCATTGACTTGAGCGGAGTATGGCGCTTTAAGGTTGACCGCGAAGCTACAGGTATCGCCGAAAAGTGGTATGCGAA